>CAJXPP010000187.1 GCA_913058195.1 uncultured Gammaproteobacteria bacterium
CCTAGTCTCGTGGGCTCGGAGATGTGTATAAGAGACAGTACGAACACAAGCATCAGCACAAATTTTACCCATTTTTGCACGAAGCTCTTCAGAAATACCTGGAGCAGGTGCTTCCTCAACTACTTTTTGGTGACGACGCTGCATAGAGCAATCACGTTCACCTAAGTGAACTGCATTACCGTGTTGATCAGCTAATACTTGGAATTCAACATGACGTGGGTTTTGGAGAAATTTTTCCATATAAACCATTCCATTACCAAATAAAGCCTTCGCTTCACTTTTGGTTAATGCAATTGCATTAATTAAATGAGCTTCGCTGTACACTTCACGCATACCACGACCACCGCCACCACCAGATGCTTTGATGATGAGCGGATAGCCAACTTCTCTTGCTAGGCGAAGGTTAGTTTCATTATTGTCATCAAGCGCGCCATCAGAGCCCGGAACGCAGGGAACGCCTGCTTCTTTCATTGCTTTGATTGCAGAAACCTTATCGCCCATCATGCGGATTGTTTCAGATTTAGGGCCAATGAAGATAAAGCCACTTTGTTCTACACGCTCAGCAAAATCGGCATTTTCAGATAAGAAACCATAACCAGGGTGAATGGCAGATGCATCAGTGATTTCAGCCGCACTGATTAATGCAGGGACATTTAAATAACTTTCTGCTGATGGCGCTGGGCCAATACACACTGTTTCGTCTGCTAATAAAACATGTTTCAAGTCACGATCTATATCAGAGTGAACAGCTACTGTTTTGATGCCTAACTCTTTACACGCTCTTAAAACACGAAGAGCTATTTCGCCGCGATTGGCAATGACAATTTTATCGATCATAATTTTTTATCCGCTGGTGGAACGATTGCACAAGAAGATGATGTGCAAGAAATAAGGTTTATTCGATGATGATTAAGGGTTCGTCAAATTCAACGGGATGGCCATTTTCAACCAAAATTGCTTTTACAGTACCGCTTCGATCGGCTTCAATTTGGTTGAACATTTTCATCGCTTCGATAATGCAAATAACATCGCCAACATTGACTGATTGCCCTACTTCAACCAGTAATGGTGCTTCAGGTGATGATGAGCGATAGAAAGTACCCACCATTGGTGATTTAACTGCATTTGCATTATTGGCTGGAGCAGGCACTGCTTCCACTACTGGCGCTGCTACGGCAGCAGGTGCTGCTGCTTGTACAGCAAGTGCTGCAGGAGCAGCCATCATAACGGGAGCTGCAACGCTATTACGGCTAATACGAACTGATTCTTCACCTTCTTGAATTTCAATTTCTGCTATATCTGATTCTTGAATTAAGTCGATCAGTTTTTTTATTTTACGAATATCCATTAAATTAACCCTGTTGAGAAGTATGTTTGATAGCTGCTTGTAAAGCGAGCTCATAACCTTGAGCGCCTAAACCGCAGATCACACCAAGTGCGATATCTGAGAAGTAGGACTGATGTCTAAATGTTTCCCGTGTATGCACATTAGAAAGATGAACCTCAATAAAGGGGAGATCTATTCCAGAGAGTGCATCGCGCAGTGCGACACTAGTATGTGTATATGCAGCGGGATTGATAATGATGAAGTCAGTATTTGACCGGGCAGCATGAATTTTATTAATTAACTCATGTTCGGCATTACTTTGAAAATTTTCTAATTGATGTCCAGCTTGTTCAGCTTGCTTTTGTAGCTGTTTTTCAATATCTGAAAGTGTGTCTGCACCATAATGTTCTGGTTCGCGAGTGCCTAGAAGGTTTAGATTGGGGCCATGCAGCACTAAAAATTTCGCCATTAGGGATCGCGCCTAGATACAGTTAATTGACCACAAATTTTGCACTATTGGTTAAATATTGTCCAGTTTTTTAGTAGAAAAAGAGGACTTATGTCGCTAAATTCGGCGAAGTCGGTTAAATGTTGCTTGAATTCAGATTTGCTAGATGGTTAAGAAGTTCTGTTGCTGTAACACTTCCTACTAATCGGTGCTGGCGGAACTCATTACCTTCACTGTCAAAAAATAGCATTGTTGGAGGACCAAAAATGTGCAGCTCTTTTAAGAGTGCTTGATGTGCGGCAGTATTTTCTGTCATATCAAGCTGCAATGCATTTTTATTGGAAAATGCTTTTATCACTTCACTGTCCTTAAAGGTCGTTACTTCCATTTTCTTGCAATCGATACACCAGTCAGCGTAAAAGTCGAGCATGGTGATAGTATTGGACTGACTGAGTTGTTGTTTTAGATCTTTCAGATTAGTCACTTGAGTGAAATTTAAATGTTCAGGGTTGTCCTGAGTGGATTGTTGATTAGCAGCAAAGGCTTGTAATGGTTGCCAAATGTTTTGACTGCCACTTGAGCTGCCAATCATTAATAATGAGCCATATATTAGAAGTATCACGCCAAGGCCTTTCCATAATTTTTCCCAACCACTGGAATCAATCTTAAGTGAATTAAGAGCGCCTAAATACACTGCGGAGATAATAAGTAGTCCACCCCAAAGTAGCAGGCTTATCCAGCTTGGAATAATACGTTCGAGCATCCAGATAGCTAAGGCAAGCATTAACACACCAAAGATTGACTTTATGATATCCATCCAGTCACCAGCTTTCGGTAACAGTGTACCGGCTGAAGTGCCAATTATTAACAAAGGTAGCCCCATTCCCATACTGAGAGCAAATAATGCGCTACCACCTAAAATAGGATCGCCTTGCTGACCAATAAAAATAAGGGCGCCAGCTAAAGGAGGGGCTAAACATGGGCCAACGATGAGGGCAGACAATAAACCCATTAGAGCGGCACCCATTACATGGCCCCCCTTTTGTTGATGGCTTATTTGATGAAGGCGGTGTTGCAATCCGTGTGGTAATTGCAATTCAAACAGTCCAAACATAGACAGTGCTAATACGACAAATAGCGCACTAAAGCTTCCTATAATCCATGGGTTTTGAAACATTGACTGTAAATTCTCGCCCAATAAACCAGTCATAACACCGGCAACGGTATAGGTCACAGACATGGCAAGAATATAGGTAAGCGATAAAATAAATGCACGATAGGTGGTGATTCGTTCGCCTTCTCCAACGATGATGCTAGATAAAATTGGAATCATCGGAAACACGCAAGGTGTAAAGGCAAGCAGTAAACCTAATCCGAAGAAGCTTAATAATATGGTGATAATTTTGTCTTCTTCCAAGCTTTTGGCAATACGATCTTGGCTTGATAGATACGATGAGGCTGAGCCTGCATTGCTAGCTGCGGTGGCTATCTTAGTTTCACTATCCATTACTTCCGGTAAACTGAGTAGAATGGTTTTTTCTGTGGGCGGGTAGCAGATGTTAAATGTTTCTGAGCAACCTTGGTAACGTGCTTTTAGAGTGAATTCCTGTTTAATATTGCTACGGCTAATCGGTAAAGACATTTCAACATCGTGATGGTAAACCTCAGTTAAGCCGAAAATGTCATCGACTTTGTTTTCACCTGCAGGTAGAGAGTATTCAAGAAGTTTTACTGCATTATTATTTTCAATTGTTAGATTAATTTTATCGCGATATAAATAATTGCCCTCAGCAACGAGCCATTGTACTAATAGGGTGTGGTTATCTTTAGTTTGTGCCGAGAATTGAAATGCTTCATCAACACTAGGAGGCGTTGCAAAATCATCATTAAATCCGAGACTGTCGAGCAGTCCTGGTCGCGCTTGTAGGCTAAAAGCGAGAAGCATAAAAATTAAAAAGAAATATTTTTTCATAGTGAATATCGGCTGCAAAAGTATGAGTGTTAATAGACAATCTTAACAAGGGATCGTTTCAGCATACAGTGTAAAAGTAATAATATAGTGTCAATGGAGCATAATGTTGTAATAATTGCAGCAAATTTGGTCACCGAACAGAGTTATATGTAATGGAAATTAAAACAATTAATGCGCTTGAAAAGCAGGCAATGAAAAAAAGCCACGCTGAATTAGCTCGCATAGGTTTTGCACTGTTTTTTCTAGCGGGCATTTTGGCTTATAGTTTTATTACTAGCGGCGGGTTGCCGAATAGTGTGTTTTTAGCGATAGCTGCGGTATTTGGCGGTTATATGGCGATGAATATTGGCGCGAATGATGTTGCCAATAATGTTGGCCCAGCAGTGGGCTCCAAAGCCTTGACGATGGGTGGGGCGATTGTTATTGCGATGATTTTTGAAGCTGGTGGTGCATTTATTGCTGGTGGTGAGGTGGTATCGACGATTAAAAAAGGCATTATTGATATTGATGCGTTTGATGGTGATACCGACAGTTTTTTATGGGCGATGATGGCAGCCTTATTAGCGGCTGCACTTTGGCTTAATATCGCCACTATGGCAAAAGCACCTGTATCGACCACTCACTCAATTGTTGGTGGTGTGATGGGTGCGGGTATTGCTGCCGCAGGTTTCGATATTGTTGATTGGGGCACAATGGGTAAAATTGCCAGTTCATGGGTTATTTCGCCTGTTATTGGCGGTGTGATTGCTGCTGCATTTTTATTCGCGATTAAGAAAACGATTATTTTCAAAGAGAATAAAGTCGAAGCTTCATATCGCTGGGTACCGGTTTACGTCGCCATCATGTCGCTTGCCTTTATCACTTATTTAGTGCTAAAGGGCTTGAAAAAAGTCTGGCAACCGATGGTGACTTACTTCAACGATATTATGTTTTTCACTGTTGAAGTAACTAAAAAACCAACAT
>CAJXPP010000188.1 GCA_913058195.1 uncultured Gammaproteobacteria bacterium
ACGAGATCATGCCTAGTCTCGTGGGCTCGGAGATGTGTATAAGAGACAGATTAGAACCTGTCGAAAAAGATAAGCAATATTTTAGGCCGATGACCGAGCTTTATCCTTGGCCGTTGGCACTGGCTTTATTCTTGTCGGCAATAATAGTTATACGTAAATTGAGGTGGTCATGAACTTAGCTGACTTTCACTTTGTAAGACCGTATTGGTTTATAGCGCTGTTACCAGTAGTCATACTTATTCTACTATCAGTCAGAAATAAACTCGCTCGTGGCAATTGGTCAGACGTCTGTGATGACGCCTTATTACCGTTTATTTTACAAGAAACTAATAAAAATCTCAGCCGTCAATGGTCATCACTGGCACTATCTACTGCCAGTGTATTAGCGATTATGGCCTTAGCTGGCCCAACATGGGAGCGCTTGCCTACACCTGTTTTTCGTAATGATGCCGCGGTAGTGATTGCACTTGATCTGTCTCGTTCAATGAATGCGACTGATATTAAACCTAGTCGCTTAGTGCGCGCCCGTTATAAGGTCGCGGATATTCTACAACAACGACAAGATGGCTTAACCGCCTTAATAGCTTACGCAGGTGATGCCTTTACAGTCACACCGTTAACGCAAGATACAGCCACTATCACTAATCAGATCAATGCCTTAAACACTGACATTATGCCTAGTCAAGGCAGTAATACTTCAGCAGCACTCAAACAAGCGGTGGAGCTACTGCAACAAGCAGGTCAATCACAGGGCGCGATCCTGCTACTTACTGATGCTGTTAGTGCACATTCACTTGAACAGGCTAAATCGATATTAGGTAATTATAAATTGTCTATTTTGGGTATTGGTACTCGCGAAGGTGCGCCAGTAAAACTTGCTGATGGTGGTTTTTTAAAAGACCGTCAAGGTAATATTGTGGTCCCCAAATTAGACTTAGCACAATTAAGGGATCTTGCTCGTACTGGCGGTGGCATCTATCGCACCATCAGTAGTGATGATAGCGATATCAAAACACTAATGTTACAGAACCCAAGCATCACAGCCGAACAAACCACTGAAAATAATGACCACCTTGTCGAACAATGGATTGAACAAGGGCCTTGGTTATTATTAGTATTATTACCATTGGCGGCACTCTATTTCAGAAAAGGTTTGTTAGTCGTTCCATTCATTGTGGTGATGAATTATCCACAAGATAGTTATGCCTATGAGTGGCAAGACTTATGGCAAACACAAGACCAGCAAGCACAACAGGCATTTGATCGGCAACGCTATGAAGCAGCAGCGGCACAATTTCAATCACCTGAATGGCAAGCTGCAGCACAATATAAAGCTGAAAACTATCAACAAGCAGCAGAAACCTTACAGCCGCTTAAGAAACAATCTGCCGATGCGTATTACAATCAGGCTACTTCTTTGGCAAAAGCAGGTCAATTAGAACCCGCTATAGAGTCATACCAAAAAGCATTGAAGCTTAATCCCAAACACGAAGATGCGCTTTATAATAAGAAGCTAGTCGAAGATGCCTTGAAAAAGCAGCAGCAAGATCAACAGCAAAATGATGGTGATTCCAAACAGGGCGATAAAGAACAGCAGGATCAGAACAAAGAAAAGTCTGATTCATCTGAGCAGCAACAAGGCGATAATCAAGACAATGAGCAAGATCCCTCTGATCAGCAACAAGATCAGCAGTCACAAAACTCTGGCGATCAAAAAAACAAACAAGATGATGATAGTCAGCAGCAATCTGAAGCAGACAAAAAAGCTCAATCAGAAAGCGATAAAAGTCAGGGAAATGAACATCAAGATAAAGCCGATCAACAGCAAGCAGAACAATCTGCTAATGATGAGAATAGACAGGCTCAGGAACAATGGCTCAAACGGATCCCTGATGATCCTGCTGGCTTATTAAAACGTAAATTTAAATATCAATACAATCAGCGTAATCAAAGCTCACAACAGGAACAGACATGGTAAGTACAGTGACATCATTGATTTCAAAAATTTCACATAATAGCCAAATTGTCAGTTTATCTATATTAATAGCCTTGCTGATGTTGTTATCGCTCTCGGCAACTGCAGCCGATATTGACGTGTCAGTAGATAGAAGTAAATTATCATTAACCGACTCATTTCAATTGACCTTCAGCGCTTCTGAAACAACTGATGATGATCCTGATTTTAGTCCTTTAGATCAAGACTTCGAGATTCTAAATCAACAGAAAACTAGTCAATTATCTTGGGTCAACGGCTCGATGAATAAATCGGTTCAATGGATATTAAACGTAATGGCTAAACGCAGTGGTGCACTACAAATACCGGCAATATCATTTGGTGATGACACCTCTCATGCATACGCAATTATGGTCAATGAAATCACACCATCAACTGCCACATCGGATAATGAAGCCTTATTTTTAGAAGTTGATGTCAGTGATACAAAGCCTTATGTTCAAGCCCAAGTTATCTATACCGTACGCCTTTATCAGCGTGTCAATTTTTCTCAAGCTTCTATCTCAGACGTTAAACTAGATAATACTGTGATCGAAAGTTTAGGGGAAGCAACAAAGTACAACACGCAAATAAAAGGGGTTAATTATCTAGTCACTGAGCTTAAATACGCCCTCTTCCCCCAGCAAAGTGGCTTAATGACTATAGAACCAATGGTATTAACAGCACAAGTAATTGTTAGCGCCCAACGCGGTCTTTTCGGTGAGCCAAACACACAGGTTAGGCGTGTTATATCTAAGGCTATTAGCTTAGAGGTGCAAGCTGCCCCTCTAAGTTTTACTGGTGATCATTGGTTGTCTGCAGAACAACTCGAGTTAACACAAACTTGGTCAAATGATGACTTACACGTAAAGGTCGGTGAACCAATCACTCGTACTTTAACCATTCTCGCTAAAGGTGCCACATCAAGTCAGTTACCTGATCTTGCTGATACAGAGCTTGATCCCCAGCTTAAAGTCTACCCCGATCAAGCAGTAATTAATGATCAAAAAAGTACCGCAGGAATAATTGCTAAGCGTGAACAAAAACTGGCTATTATCCCTTCAAAATCAGGTACATTCACCTTAGCTGCCATAGAGATACCTTGGCTCAACACACGTACTAATAAGATAGAAGTAGCACAACTTCCAGAAGTGACATTAGTCGCTATTGCTCCGCAAGCTAGCACTAATACAAACAACACTACACCTATAATTTCAACACCGGTTACTACAGGGACACAAGTAAATCCGGCAGTCTCTGATAGTGCAGCTACTACGATAGTATCCAAGCCAAGTAATCCGATTTGGATATGGCTAACATTTGCTTTCATATTTGCTTGGTTGATTACATTATTCTATTTATTCAAATCACGCTTTGCTAACAATGACACAGAGATAAAAATAGAAAATTCGGCCAAGAAGCCTAAAGATATCATCAAAGATCTTAAAAAAGCATGTGCTGATAATGATCCATACTCAGCTCAGCAAACACTGATCAAATGGGCAAAAAGTACTTATAACATTTCAAGCTTAGCGGGATTAAATGAGTTTTGTACTTCGTCACTACT
This sequence comes from uncultured Gammaproteobacteria bacterium, assembly GCA_913058195.1. GTDB lineage: Bacteria > Pseudomonadota > Gammaproteobacteria > Nitrosococcales > Methylophagaceae. The sequence continues at coordinate 3,561 of CAJXPP010000188.1, forward strand.
CGCTGAACTAAACAAACTGAATCAGGCTTTATATGCCAAACAAAGCTTGACATGGGACGGCTCAAGATTAGTGCAAGTTGTCCTAGATAACCAAGCAATAAAGTCGAGTGCTAAAAGCTCAGACGAGCTACTCGCTCCGCTCTATCCTTCATGAGGATAAACGTTTAACAATCACACCAACAGCTGTGGTTAATCGGCTTAAATCATCTGAGCTAATAATATAAGGAGGCATAATATAAATCAGGTTTCTGAATGGTCTTATCCATACACCTTGGTCGACAATAAACTCCGGTAACCATGCCATCTGCTCATCTAGTGGCTGATGCAGTTCAACGACACCAATCGCCCCTTTCACCCGTACATTCTTAACTAGGTCTTCATTTTGATATGGCAGTAATTCATCAAATAATTGCTGCTCTATTGCTTTAACTTGACCTTGCCAGTCGGACTCCAACAAAATATCGATACTTTCACAGGCAACGCTGCAGGCTAATGGATTACCCATAAAAGTCGGACCATGCATCAATACCCCGCTGCCGTCAGCAGCAATACCTTGTGCCACTTTATTGGTACACATTGTTACAGCTAAGGTCATATAACCCGCTGTTAGAGACTTGCCTAGGCAGATAATATCAGGACAGATATCAGCTTGCTCATAAGCAAATAACGTCCCTGTTCGGCCAAAATTGGTAGCAATCTCATCTAGAATTAACAACACATCATATTGGTCACACAATGCGCGTACTTGCCGTAAATATTCTGGACAATAAAAATGCATACCACCGGCATTTTGCACAATGGGCTCTAATATAACAGCGGCTATTTCATGATGATTTTCGCTGATGATTTGACGAAATTGGGCAATATCTTCATCAGCATAATCTTCATCATTAATACAGCTAGGTGACGGTGCAAATAAATGTTTTGCTAATACTTGTTCAAACATTCCATGCATGCCATTATCAGGGTCACATACAGCCATCGTGCCGAAGGTATCACCGTGATAACCATTGCGTAGTGTTAATAGGCGTTGCTTGTTTTGCTTACCTTGAGCAAACCAATACTGAATAGCCATTTTGATGGCTACTTCTACAGCTGTCTCTTATACACATCTGACGCTGCCGACGATCTACTCTGTGTAGA
>CAJXPP010000189.1 GCA_913058195.1 uncultured Gammaproteobacteria bacterium
TATAAGAGACAGATCTAATCCCTCACCACCACTAAAGTTTGTTCTTGAATAAATCTGACCAAACTCCTGTTGGAAATCCTCTGGTGTTTCTGATGTCTGTATAGCTTGTGCCTGTAGTGGAGCAGTGTTTATGTTCATCTGCCTACCAGGACCTACAGCAAATCTTAGAAATAAATCATCTAAGTTAGCTTCAAAGCCTTGTGCTTGTGGTTGTGATGTGTTACTGGGTGATGGTAATACTGCCATACGAACCTAGTAATTAATGTTCATTATCGCTACTGGCTGTGCATACAGAGAGCGTAGATTACCTCTTGCTTCATCAATCAACAATGACCTTAATCGTAGTAATGCGTTTCTTAATCTTTCTCCAGAACCGATAGGATAACTTTCAGCTGCTAGTTTCTCTGTAATAAACTCTTGTGTAGAAGCATCTATATCTGTTGAACCCATAATGTCTGCAACTGCACCTACCATTACTATCTGATGATATGTTTCATCATCTAGTAAACAGAAAGTATTTAGGTCAACTGTTTCATCAGTAGGTCTAACAAACCTTCTCTTGACTACAAGATACACAGTCTTACCTGTGCTTGTGTTATAAAACTGTACTGCTGTATTAGTACTTGATGGAGGAAAGTTTCTAAGTAACTCTATACCAGCAGATGTATATTGGTCACCAGTAGAGTTCTGTACATAAGAAGTTAATATCTCTACAGTACTAGCTGGTACCTCTGCATAAGTTGCATTAGAAGTTACATTAGTTGTGGTTACATTCCATAGCGAAGGATATAGTCTTTCTATGTTATCTGCTGTTGCATCAAACACAGACTTACGAGGGAATGTTGGGTTAATAAAAATATTATCTTTATCATTGTGTGCAGCTGCTGTTGTACCAGAGTAACCTCTTGATACTGATAGCACTCTTGTTGAAGTGTTTGCACTTGTTACTAACATAAGCTCTAATCCAACCTCTACGATTGCACCATTGCCTAATAGGTTTTCTTCTTCTACGCTGAATAGTCCATCTTCATAGGAAAGCGTATTTTGCGAGTCAGTCATAGCACCATCTAACCTAGAAAAAGCTGATAAGTCATCAGGTTTATTTAAGTAATCTCTATAAATTCTATCTACGAGTGTGCCTACTGCTGCCATATATCTCCATATTACTAGAGGGAGAAGTATTTATCTCCCTCTAATAAATATACTATCTATCTCCTAATTAGGAGGTAGCTAGGTCTGTTATTTTTGCGTGGAACTGTTCTGGACCATATTCTAATCCAATTTCTCCATACACCTGGAACTTATAAGCTGCTCCAGATTGAGCCAATGGCTCTACGAAGAAGTGTCCTTTTCCTGGAATATCCAAGAATACAGGCTTACAGAACGCAAGGTCAACAATAACAACATCATCAGCAGGAAGGTGTCTATCAAAAACAATTCCAACTTGCAGTAATTATTATCAATTACAAAACCCCCCAATTAGTGATTGATTGTTTAGTCTCATTATTGCCTGAAATAGGGGGCGTTGATGCCAAAGTAGTAGTTGTAGATAATGCTTCATTGGATAATTCCTTTGCTCTAATTGAATCGTGGGTTAAGGAGTATGATGTTGCTGATAAAGTTGATGTGATTGCCTCCACAGAAAACTCTGGTTTTTCTGGTGGTAATAATATTGGCATTCAGCATGTTAAAACCGAATATTACTTATTGTTAAATAGTGATACGCTGGTTCGGAAAGGTGCAATTTCAGTATTAATTAATGCCACAAAACAAGACAAATCTATTGGTTTAATTAGCCCGAGATTAGAGTGGCCAGATGGTTCACCGCAAGAAAGTTGTTTTCGGTTTCTATCGCCATTAAGTGAGCTGATTTTTTCGGCTAACTCAGGTCCCATCACCAAACTATTACATAAGTTTAATGTGCCATATCCAGTGTCTGATAAACAGCGATATTATGATTGGACTAGTTTTGCTTGTGTTTTAGTTAAGTCGGAGGTGTTTGATGATATTGGCTTGATGGATGATGGCTATTTTATGTATTTTGAGGATGTTGCCTTTGCCTATCTTGCACAGAAAGCAGGTTGGAAAGTATTCAATGTGCCTGAAGCTCACGTCGTACACTTAAGAGGTGGAAGCTCACCTGTTAAATCGCAAGCTAAAAAACGTAAAAGGCTACCGCGGTATTACTATGAATCTAGAACTCGCTATTTTTATCAAGCATATGGCCATTCTGGATTGTTATTTGCAAATATTCTATGGACTTTAGGGTGGTGTATTTCAAAAATACGGCAATTATTTTCATCGGAATATTATTCAATTGTGGTTGAAAATCAATGGAAAGACATTTGGGTTAACTTCTTTAAGCCATTACAAGGTTTTATTCACCCAAGCACCTACAAATAATATATATCTATCAATGCTAAAACTTCTTATATGTTTAAGAAAAGCTGCTTTGATGTTGCCATAATTTGAGAAGCGCAAGTAATTTAGGAGGCCAATTTGATTATTGTTAATTGTGTAAATAATTCAGGAGGTTGGACACCCATTCATTATATGGTGACTTTAGCCGTTCGTTTATTAGAAGCAGAGTTAATCGTGGTCAACGATAGAGAGCTAGGCACACTTGAAAAATTATCAGCTTTACTTTTGAAGAGAAGGTCAAATTCAGAAGGAGAAAAATTATTGATTATTTGCTCCTCTCCAGGTGCATTGTCACGCATATTTTTGATCCCGAATATTAGGAAACAATTTAGCTTTATAGCAGCTTGGGTTATTGATTCATTCTGGGTGGATAATATTCCTAGAATTATCCAGGCTTCGAAGTATTTTGATCATTTCTTTATTTGTTCAAAAGAAGATATTCCACAATGGGAGAAAATGACAAAGACGTCAGTGTCATGGCTGCCTCGGGGGACGGATGCACTCGGCCTAGGTGGCAGTAACGGCGACAGAAAGTGGGATTTACGTCGTGTTGGGAGACAACCTATAGAATGGAGTGACGATGGGGTAACTGAAAAAAGCTGTACAGAAAACAATGTCAAGTTTCAGGGGCGGCCAGAGGGGTTTGATGATCACATACAAAATCAAAAAGCATTAATGGCTATTTATCAACAGTCCAAACTAGTGCTGGCATTTTCAAATACTGTGCACCTATCAAGTCACACACATCCAACTCGTTCATATATTACTGAAAGGTGGATTGATGCATTAGCTTGCGGTAGCGTAGTGGCTGGCATTGCTCCAAAAGAGGCAGCAGTGGATGAATTATTGTGGGAGGGCGCAACGTTAGAACTTGGTACAATAAAACGTGAGGAGGGCCTTGTCATTATAAAAGAGGCGCTTGCAAACTGGAGTCCTAAACAAGCCAAATATAATTATAAACAGTCATTACAACGCTTAGATTGGCGTTGGAGGTTTGTTGAAATAGCAAAAATTTTTCAAATTCAACCACAGATATTATCTGATGAGATTAAGTTATTAGAACTAAAAATAGACCAGTGAAAAAATATTGATTAGTATTATTTTTGAGCTTCCTGAGCAAGTGCAAACGAGCCTACACCATAGAGTTAATGAGCCGTGATATAACATATGAATAAACCTGATTTTATTATAATAGGTGCAATGAAAAGCGCGACTAGTACATTGCATGCTCAGTTAGCTATGCAGCCAAGTATTTTTATGACCACGCCGAAAGAGCCGAACTATTTTAGTGATGATAGTGAGTATGCTTTGGGCGAAGAGTGGTATGACAGCTTGTTTAAAGATGCTAAACCAGATGATCTATGTGGTGAATCGAGTACGCATTACACTAAGTTTCCTGATTACCCATTGACCTTGGAGCGTATGGCGAAACGTCTTAAAAGTCCAAAACTTATTTATGTGATGCGGCATCCTATAGATCGTTTAATCTCACACTATATTCACCAATGGTCGCAAAATTTATTCAAGTGCGATATTAATCAAGCTATTGATAGATATGATGAATTAACGGCTTATAGTTGTTATGCTCAACAATTGAAACCTTACTTTGAACAGTATGGATATGAAAATGTATTACCTGTATTCACTGAGTCGTTAAGAGTTAATCCACAGAAAGAGTTGCAACGTGTGGCTGATTTTATTGGTTACAGGCAACCCGTATTTTGGCAAGATGAAATTTTAGAGCAAAATGTTTCAAGCCAAAGGGTTCGAACGTTTAAAGGATATGACTGGATAATCGAATCGCGGTTGATGACAGTTTTAAGACGTACATTAATACCTAAAAGCCTACGAAATAGAGTTAAAAAAACACTTACTATGACTAAGCGTCCTGATATTGATCAAGTGCACTATGCAAAATTAACGGCATTATTTAACAGAGATCTAGAGGAACTAGGCGCAATGTTGGATATTCAATTGAATTGTGATAATTATAAAAAAGTAACTGGTGAAATAGAACTCAATTGGTCTGAAGCATATTGGGAGAAGCAATGATTTCAAATTCTAAGCCAGATTGGTCCCGAGAAAAAACAAGGCAGTTTTGGGACCCAAGTCGACAATTATTAGGTGCAATTAGACGCTATCAAAGATGCCACCAACAATCAGGTTTTTTAACTCTTTTTATAACCAAATTGGCTGTACTTC
>CAJXPP010000190.1 GCA_913058195.1 uncultured Gammaproteobacteria bacterium
GGCTGAGCCGTCAGATTTACAGTCTGATCCCTTTGGCCACTCGGGAACCCCTCCACTAAAGAGGACGCATTTTCCTTAACTATGGAAACAATGTCAACAATAAAGTTAACTACATCATCATAATTAGCTTTACAGTGTTTGAATTCATGCTTTTTCAATAATCACTGCGAAGCTAAAGCGCGCATAGTATACTACCTTCTGCGATTATTTAAGTATTTATTTAGGAGTTTATTTTATGGAGCAGTACCGCGGTACTACAATCCTTTCTTATCGACGTAATGGACAAGTAGTCATAGGTGGAGATGGCCAAGTTAGTCATGGCAATACTGTTATGAAAGGTAACGCTCGCAAAGTTCGTCGCTTATATAATGACCAAGTCCTTGCCGGCTTTGCTGGCGGTACAGCCGATGCGTTCACTTTGTTCGAACGCTTTGAAGCAAAACTTGAACAACACCAAGGTAATTTAACCAGGAGCGCTCTAGAATTAGCTAAAGATTGGCGCACTGATCGTATGATGCGCCGCCTTGAAGCACTACTCGCCGTTGCGGATAGTGAAACGTCACTAATTATTACTGGTAATGGTGATGTTATTGAACCTGAAAATGGCTTAATGGCAATTGGCTCTGGCGGTCCTTTTGCTCAGTCTGCTGCTACAGCACTATTTGAAAATACTGAATTAAGTGCACGTGAGATTGTTGAGAAAGGTCTCCATATTGCTGCAGACATCTGTATTTACACTAACCACAATCTTACAATTGAAACATTAGAAAGCGATTCATAAGCCTTATGCAAGCACTCACACCCAAACAAATTGTACAAGAACTCGATAAACATATCATTGGTCAACAAGCTGCTAAAAAAGCTGTCGCGATTGCCTTACGTAATCGCTGGCGCCGTAAACAGCTATCAGCTGAATTACAGCATGAAATCACGCCAAAAAACATTCTAATGATTGGTCCTACAGGTGTTGGCAAAACAGAAATTGCCCGTCGCCTTGCCACTCTAGCTAATGCACCTTTTATTAAAATAGAAGCCACAAAATTTACTGAAGTTGGCTATGTCGGACGTGATGTTGAATCGATTATTCGTGATCTTGCCGAGATGGCAATGAAAATGCTTCGCGAACAAGCTATTCAATCTTTTAAAAGCAAAGCGGAAGATGCAGCTGAAGAGCGTATTCTTGATGCTCTGCTTCGCCCTGCTCGCGATCAACAAGAAGATGACACTTCAACATCAACACGCCAACGCTTCAGAAAAATGTTACGTGAAGGCAAATTAGATGATCGTGAAATCGAATTAGAGTTAAATACGCCTTCTGTCGGTGTTGAAATCATGTCTCCTCCAGGCATGGAAGAAATGACCAATCAATTACAAGATATGTTCCAAAATATCGGAACAGCACGTACTTCTACCCGAAAAATAACGGTTGCAAAAGCACTACGCACCTTAAATGAAGAAGAAGCAGAAAAACTTATCAACGAAGAAGATTTAAAAGCGCAGGTTATTGAGTCTGTTGAGCAAAGTGGCATCGTCTTTTTAGATGAGATAGATAAAATCACCCACCGCAGTGAGAGCGGCAGTGGTGGCGCAGATGTCTCGCGCGCTGGTGTACAACGCGATCTGCTTCCACTTGTTGAAGGTAGTACAGTCTCAACCAAATACGGTATGTTAAAAACAGATCATATTCTGTTTATTGCATCTGGCGCTTTTCACTTAAGCAAACCATCAGATTTAATTCCTGAATTACAAGGCCGCTTGCCTATACGCGTAGAGCTAAATGCTTTAGGTGCCGATGAATTTGTTCGCATTTTAACTGAACCCAATGCATCCCTAACTGAACAATACATTGCATTATTAGGTGCAGAAGGGTCATCCTTATCATTTACCGATGAAGGATTAAGACGCATTGCCGAACTTGCTTGCCAGGTCAACGAACAAACCGAAAACATCGGTGCACGTCGCTTGCATACTATGATGGAAAAATTATTGGAGGATATCTCTTTCAATACCGCAGAAGATGCCAGCACAATCATCATCGATGCAGATTATGTGAACCTTCAATTAGCTGATCTTGTGCAAGACGAAGATCTTTCTCGATATATTCTTTAGAGTAAACAGCATGGAAAATACCAACCTTCCAACCGAAATAACCTTGCATCAACAATCCAAAAGTCTTGAGCTTGCTTATGGACAGCAACGCTATAACTTAAGCGCTGAATACTTACGCGTCTATTCACCCTCTGCTGAAGTACGTGGGCACGGCGCTGGTCAAGAAGTGTTACAACTAGATAAAGAAAACGTCGGTATTAATCAACTCGAACCTAGCGGCAACTATGCACTTAAAATTTATTTTGATGATGGGCATGACAGCGGCTTGTTTACATGGGATTATTTATATGAACTCAGCACCAAATATGATGCGCATTGGCAAGACTATTTAAACCGACTTGAAAAAGCTGGCCACAAACGACAAGGGTAATAACACCGTGGAAGATAAAAAAACCACCCACTTTGGTTATAAAGAAGTACCGACAGAAGACAAAGTTAAACATGTAGCTAGCGTATTTCATTCTGTAGCGGGCAAATATGACTTAATGAATGATCTTATGTCGATGGGCGTTCATCGATTATGGAAGCGCTTTACTTTGCACACTAGCGGCGTTCGTCGTGGTGCTAAAGTGCTCGATATCGCAGGTGGAACAGGCGATCTTGCATTAAAATTCTCCAAACTAGTGGGTAGTACAGGCCAAGTCATATTGGCAGATATAAACGCTAGTATGTTGAATGTTGGCCGCGATAGGCTTACCGATGAAGGCGTTACCGGCAATATAAACTATGTGCAGGCAAATGCTGAGTGTCTACCCTTTCCTGACAATACTTTTGATGTCATTACTATTGCCTTTGGCTTACGCAATGTTACTGATAAAGATTCAGCCTTACGATCAATGTTTCGCATTTTAAAGCCAGGTGGTCGCTTATTAGTTTTAGAATTCTCTAAACCCTCAGATTGGCTTGCACCGATTTACGATACTTATTCATTCAAATTATTACCCAAAATCGGTAAAATATTCACTAATGACGAAGAAAGTTATCGTTACTTAGCCGAATCAATCCGTATGCATCCTGATCAAGAGACTATGAAACAAATGATGTCTGATGCGGGATTTGAGCGCTGTGATTATCATAATATGACAGCAGGCATCGTAGCACTTCATAGTGGGTATAAATTTTGAGTTCATTACTCAAGCCCATAGAGAAGGTATTAAATACTGCCCTTTCTCAAGATATTGAAACTCAAAGCAAACTAGACCAATTTGACCAGCGGTGTATTGCCGTCAACATTAGTGATCTCAATAAGACTATCGTAGTTTTATTTAATCATCGTCAACTCGAATTATCGAATGATTCACAATATACAGCAGACCTAACCATTACTGGCAAGGCCTTTACACTTGCTAAATTAAGCAATGATCCCGAAAGCTTATTTTCAGCAGATATTGATATTAATGGAGACGTACAGTTTGCCAAACAGTTACGTGATTTATTAGAAGGTTTTGATTTTGATTGGGAGGCGCAACTTGCCCGACTCACCGGTAATACATTAGCTTTCCCGCTTGCTCACGCCATCAGACAAGCAGGCTCATGGGTAAAAAACAGTCATCAATCGCTTCAATACTCTCTTGCTGAGTACTTAAAAGAAGAAGCGCTATTGTTACCAGATAAATCTCAGATCAAACAATATATGAGTCAAATCGATACACTTCGTGCCGATTTTGATCGTCTCGAAGCAAGAATAAACCGACTATAAACATGAAACTACGCAATCTCTTCCGTCTAATTCAAATCAATCATGTGCTCGCTAAACACCGTTTAGACGACATCATTCCAACCACACACCTACTTCGACCATTACAACTATTGGGTTATCTGTCTCCCTATCGTTGGACACATAAGACCATTGTTCCTCGTGGCGAACGTATTCGTTTAGCCATGCAAGATCTTGGTCCTATCTTTGTAAAGCTAGGCCAGATAATATCAACTAGACGCGATCTCCTCCCAGATGACATTGCTAATTCATTATCTAAATTGCAAGATCAAGTTGCACCCTTTCCTAATGACGAAGCATTAGCATTAATTCAACAAGCCTATGGCAATCAAAATCTTGACGATCTTTTTAGCCATATAGAACAGGAACCACTCGCTTCTGCTTCTATTGCTCAAGTTCACGCAGCTAAATTAGTTGATGGTAGTGATGTCATTATCAAAGTAGTTCGGCCTAATATTAAGCCGCGTATTAAGCGTGATATCGAACTGCTCTATCTCATTGCTAAACTAGCTGAAAGATACTGGTCGCAAGGTAAACGACTTCGTCCAACAGAAGTCGTTAATGAGCTTGAAAAGAATTTATATGATGAGCTCGACATGATGCGAGAAGCAGCTTCTGCATCACAACTGCGACGTAACTTTGAAAACACCACCTTACTCTATGTACCTGAAATAAACTGGCAACTGACTAAGTCAAACTTGCTGGTTCAAGAGCTGTCTCTTATACACATCTGACGCTGCCGACGATCTACTCTGTGTAGA
>CAJXPP010000191.1 GCA_913058195.1 uncultured Gammaproteobacteria bacterium
AGATGTGTATAAGAGACAGGTTGATGACAAAAAACACCGCCTGATTCCCGATAAAGTGGCAGAAAAGATTGAAAGCCGCTTGCCTAGCGCGGTAGTACGATTTGAATCTAGTTCAGAATCAAAACCGGATGAAAATGATCCTTACGCTGACTATGAAATTCCTGATGATTTAATGTGGTAAAACTTTAATCGTTAAACCGCTGATGGCGGGCTTAGCTCATCTAAAGGCCAGCGTGGTCTCGCTGAAAATGCCGGTGAATCGTCTTTTACCATTGCCGATTGGCGCATTGCACCAGCAAAAGCAATCATCGCGCCATTATCACTACAAAATTCTTGGCGTGGATAATAGACATTAATATGTGGCATCGCATCTAGACGGACGCGTAAGGCTTTATTAGCACTTACACCGCCCGCAACCACCAAGGTTTTACGGCCAGCTTGTTTCAATGCACGCTTGCATTTTATTGCTAAGGTTTCAACGGCTGCAGTTTGAAAGGCTAAACAAATATCTGCCTTGTCTTGCTCTGTTTTCTCGCTATCACGCCAGGTATTCATCGCAAATGTCTTTAAACCACTAAAACTAAAGTCTAAACCGGGGCGATTAGTCATTGGACGAGGGAATAGATATTTATCTGACGTACCTTGCTCAGCAAGTGCTGCCAAAATTGGGCCGCCGGGGTAACTTAAACCCAACATCTTTGCCGTTTTATCAAAGGCTTCCCCTACTGCATCATCAATAGATTCGCCTAGTAATTGATATTCACCAACACCTTGAACATCAATTAATAAGGTGTGTCCGCCTGAGACTAATAGCGATACAAAGGGGAATTCTGGCGGCTCATCTTCTAGCAGTGGTGACAGTAAATGCCCTTCCATATGATTGATTGCTAAGGCAGGTAGATCGAGTGCCCATGCGATGCTGCGACCAATTGCCGCACCAACCAATAAAGCGCCTACTAAACCTGGGCCTGCGGTATAGGCCACGGCATCAATATCATTTCGCGTTAATTGCGCTTCTGATAACACGTCATCAATTAGCGGCAAGGCTTTGCGAATATGATCACGTGACGCAAGTTCAGGTACTACGCCGCCGTATTCGGCATGCATAGCTATTTGACTATAAAGTGCGTGTGCTAACAAGCCTTTATCAGTATCATATAGGGCAATGCCTGTTTCATCACAGGAAGATTCGATGCCTAATACGCGCATAATTTTTGTGTCCGCTGCTTATAATTCATCGTCATATTATGCCTACTTTAGAAATTAGTTGATCTTTGTTATTGATCTTTCGTACAATTGTGGGCTTTTCCATATAAATTTTGTCAGGAAGTATTAATGCCTTCAGTACGCTTAAAAGAAAACGAACCATTTGATATCGCTTTACGTCGCTTCAAACGTGCTTGTGAAAAAGCAGGTACAGTGACAGAAGCTCGCGCTCGTCAACAATACGAAAAACCAACTACAGTACGCAAACGCGCTGCTGCAGCTGCTGTTAAACGTCATCAAAAGAAAGTATCTCGTGAAAGCGCTCGTCGCGTTCGCATGTACTAAGAAAGACGAATATTATGCCTGCAGAATCTAGTCCATTAAAGGTTACTATTTTAGATCACGTCAAAACCGCCATGCGCGCGAAAGACAAAGATCGACTTGCAACATTGCGCTCAATTACCGCTGCAATAAAACAATATGAAATAGATAACCGTAAAGATCTTGACGATGCTGGCATCGTTACGATTATGACCAAGATGTGTAAGCAACGTCGTGATTCATTAAGCCAATTTCAAGCAGCAGGTCGTGATGATCTTGCCGTTATTGAAATTGCTGAGCTAGCCATCATCGAAGAGTTTATGCCTACGCCATTAACTGATGATGAAATCGCCGCAGAAATTGCAGCGGCAATTGCTGAGCTTGGTGCTACTGGACCGAAAGAAATGGGTAATGTGATAAAAGCATTACGCCCTAAATTTCAAGGTCGAGCAGATATGGGTGCAGTAAGTGGTCTTGTTAAGGCTGCGCTCACGGCGTAATGTGACTCTCTTGCCAAATCTTGATTTAGGCAAGTCAGTTACAATTGAATTAAATCGGTCATAGGCGTTTAGTCATGGCCGGTAAGATTCCACCTCAGTTCATTGATGAACTATTAACTCGTGTCGATATTGTCGATATTATCGATCCGCGTGTCCCGCTAAAAAAAGCAGGCAAAAATCTTCACGCCTGTTGCCCATTCCATAACGAAAAAACCCCCTCATTTACCGTTAGTGCAGATAAGCAGTTTTATCACTGTTTCGGCTGTGGTGCTCACGGTACTGCCATCGGATTTTTGATGGAATATGAGCAGATGAGCTTTCCGGAATCTATCCATGAGCTTGCTGAAACCGTCGGTATGGCGGTTCCTGTTACCCAATCTCTATCTGCAACACCTGCTACACAAAACTTATATGACTTGCTTGATAAAGTAAGCCAGTATTATGCGCATCAGTTAAAAAATCACCCACAACATGAGCAATTTTCGGCCTATTTACAAAAGCGTGGTTTATCGCCTCAAATCATTGAACACTTCAATATCGGTATGGCACCAGATGGTTGGGATAATGTACTTCGAACATTTGGTACCAGTGAACTTGCTAGAAATCAATTAAGTGAAGCTGGCTTATTAAGCAGCAACGATAGCGGCCGAACATACGATCGTTTTCGTAACCGAGTTATGTTCCCTATTCGAGATCGTCGTGGCCGTGTTATTGGCTTTGGTGGGCGTGTATTGGATGACAGCAGTCCTAAGTATTTAAACTCACCTGAAACGCCTGTTTTTCATAAGGGCCGTGAGTTATATGGTTTATTTCAAGCACGTAAAGCTAATCGTAAACTTGAGCGAATAGTCATTGTAGAAGGTTATATGGACGTGATTGCGTTAGCTGAAAAAGGTGTGACTAATTCAGTTGCAACACTTGGAACAGCGACCACGCCCGATCACCTACACCAACTATTACGCAGTGCAGCAGAAATCGTATTTTGTTTTGATGGTGACCGTGCTGGACGTGAAGCCGCATGGCGTGCAGCAGAAAATGCTTTGCCATTACTGGGCGGTAATCACCAATTAAAATTCATGTTCTTAGCAGATGGTGAAGATCCAGATAGTGTAGTAAGACAGCATGGCGCAGAGGCATTTAATAATTTAGTTGCTGGTGCAAAAAATTATTCGGATTTCTTTTTTGATAGTTTAGAAACTCGAGTTGATATTGACTCAATGGACGGACGAGCGCGCCTAGTTGAAATAGCTAAGCCCTATCTTCGCCACGTTCCCGTCGGTATTTATCGAGATATGCTTGAACAGCGATTAGCCGAAAGAGCGCAAACAACCACCTCTACATTGAATCGACACCTAGAAAAACCCGCTGATGTAGCGCGGAAAAAATTGAATAAACCAGCTATAAATACCGGTGGTTTTTCACCTGTTCGCACAGCCATAACAATTTTGTTACAGCACCCTGGACTCATTACTGACATAGGCGTATTTGATAAGCTCGCCTTGTTAGAATTGCCAGGCATTAATATTTTGGTCCAAATGCTTGAAACTTTAACTGAGCACCCCCATCTAAATACTGCAGCATTATTAGAGCGCGCGCGCGATACTGATTATGAAGGGCATCTACAGCGTTTAGCGCTACAGCCTTTAACACTGAGCCCTGAGCAGTTAAAACCAGAGCTTGCAGGCCTGCTATTACAGTTGCAACAACAAGCAATAGCAGATCGACATGAATATTTAGAGCAGAAAGGTTTGCGCAACTTAACTGAAGCAGAACGCATTGAATATTTAGGCTAATGAGTAAGTTGTAAATTTGCGCAAACAAACGCGTGCATTATTAGAGGGTTATCGCTATAATGTGCGGCTGCGATTTATTGCTAAAAATCAAGATACATAAAGAGGTCAAATGAAAGATCAACAGTCACGCATAAAAGCACTGATTACTCTAGGTAAGGAACGTGGCTATCTTACCTACGGTGAGATTAACGATCATTTACCTGAAGATACGGTCGATGCGGATCAAATTGAAGATATCATTGGCATGTTTAGTGATCTCGGTATTATTGTTCATGAAGATGGCATGGATACCGATGAAATGGAACGATTGGCAGAAGCGGCATCAAGTAATGATGATGTTTCTACTGACGAAGCCGCTGCCGTATTAGCAAGTTCTGATGGTGAGTTTGGCCGAACAACTGATCCAGTACGTATGTACATGCGTGAAATGGGGTCTGTTGAATTGCTTACACGTGAAGGCGAAATTGTTATCGCTAAACGTATTGAAGCAGGCTTAAAAGAAAGCTTAACAATGCTTTCAACCTATCCGCCGAGTATTACTGCATTTATAGATCGTATCGCTGCAGTTGATGCAGGCGATATGCGTCTAAACGAATTGATTAAAGGCTTTATTCTTCCTGAAGAAGAGCAAGCTGCTCTCATTCTAGCCGCCGCCGCTGCTGCTGCTGCGCCTGCAGCAAATGCGGATGATGACGAAGAAGACGAAGCGGCTGCAGGTGTTGATCCTGAAGAAGCACGTGAACGGTTTGAAGCATTAATC
>CAJXPP010000192.1 GCA_913058195.1 uncultured Gammaproteobacteria bacterium
CACTACAGTGGCAGCAAAAAATCAGAATACATTACAAACAAATTCACCAGATCGAACTTTTACAAGTAACTTAGAAAATCGTCTTGAGAAAATGGCTAAAGGTGGTCAAGGTTTCCCAGGACTCAACAATCGCAACCGGGAGGTTTGATGATGAATAAGAAAGAACAGAATGCACGGATGTTAGGTGACAAACGTTTTGTTGCTGATGCAAAAAGTATGTCAGTACTACCAGGAGGACCTGAGAATAACAACCCAATGAATGTAAACGACAATGCTTCGCCACAAATTACAGCTGCAAGTATCTACGGCGACTATCAACAGAATTATCCACAAATGGGAACCGGTATGGTTAACCCAATTGCAGTGCAGAATTCTGGACTACCGCAAAACTTCCCAATGGGTCAACGGTTGAATGCACAGCCGTACAATATGCAACAGCAGCCTGATACATCAGGTGCCATGGAGTCATCACGATTAGTTGCTGATGCACAGAAGTATGGATTGAATCCTGGTCCAATGGGAATGACAGGAATGCCTGCACAACCAGCCCCTGGTGCTTTCCCTGGTGCTTTCCCCGGTAGTTCAGGACCACCAATGATGCAAGGGATGCCTAGTGCAGAACAAGCAGCTGGTGGTATGTCACCACGTAATTCAATGAATTCAATAACTCCAGGCTCAACTAAAACTACAATCAAGAAAAAGAGAGCATAATCATGGCCGCCACATCAACAAACAAGCAACCACTATTAGTTGATAGAGTTTTACACTACGTAACGAATCTAGATGCTGCCACTGTAGGATCAATTGATATTACTGGGACAAATACTGCTATCTTAATTGTAGATAGCACTCAATTAGATGGTGCAATTATTGAAGACATTTACAGCATTGCCCGAAGTACTAATCAGAGTACAATCAATTTATACATAAGTTCACAAGCTGATTACTTACGTCCAAATGAAGGCATATTAGTTGGACAATTTACATCAGCAACAACAATTGGTTCAAAAACAAGTTGGGATGGAATGCCTAAGATTCTTGCTCCAATGCCACAAACTGGAACCGATACACAGTTCAAAGCATTATATCTACCAAAAGGTAAGGCATTATGGGCTGCACGAGAGTCATCCAGCATTGCCACTGATGGTCCTCTATTAGGAGTTCAAGGCGGCTGGTACTGATGTCAAGAAAGCAGAAGGGTTTTGGTAATCCTAAATCATTAGCTTTTAAAGCATCAAAAAGTATAAATAAAGGAAAAGCTGTAGGCGCTGCTGGAGTTTATCCTAGTGACCGCCGTTATGGATCATCAGTAAATCGTACAGTTATAGAAAAGTATGACCTTGATAGCGATTGGGTGAAGTGGCGACGAGGATTTGAATATTACAATAAAGGTGCGTGGTATCGATTAAAAACATACGATCCAATCACAAAAACATATCAAGACAGTCAAATTGAATCAAAGCTGTACCAAGGAACAGCCTTTGAAGTTGATGTAGTTTTTGACGGATATAAATTTGCAACAAAGAAAGCTGATAGTAATAATCACTATGTAATGAAACGAACCACTATCTCAAATCTAAATATTGGAGTCATAACGCAAGTATTAAATGATCCAACTGAATATCCGAAGCAAAAAGCAAATCGCGAGATATGGGCTAAAGGGACACTAGGTACACAGGGACGTATTCTTTTTCAAATGATTGGCGAACGACTTACAGATGGAGAGACGGAAGCCAACCTAGATTTTATCTTAGATCAAGACGAACGACCGGCATTGTTTATAGGAAAAAGCTGGACTGAAGACTTAACTGAAGTTATATCAGAAGTCAGTGAAGTAGCTCTAGATAATACACAATGGTTACAAGATCGAAATGGAAACGAACAAGAATTAATAGGAAAGGTAGTATATATTCCACAATTCTTTGTAGAAAGATCAATCACTAGTCCTTCAACATTTGCAGTAACTGATGAAAGTGAGTACTGGAAAATTAATTTGATTGACAACGGTGTAGGCGAAATAAAAATATTAGACAATGATACACTTTATCCACCATCAATCTATGATATCTCGACGTTAACCCCCATCTTAAGTGATCCTAATGGTGAATACACAATACAAGGAACTTACATTTATAAAAAAGATCTATATCAAAGGTTCTATGGAAACCAATATTTAACAGGTGAATTGGCTACAGACAATGTAGATACTATTTCATATTCAGTAATGCCTTACATTATTCTGGGAGTAGAAAGAAGCAATGGAAAAGTTTTATTAAAGTCAGTTCCTTTTATAAGTGAATTAAAACTCACTAAACCAATTAACAACAATACGCTAATATTTACAGACTATAGTTTTACCAAGCTGGAAGCAGATGAATATAACGGTAAAAATTATCACAAATCTGGACATGAAAATGACGAACAATGGATGCGTCTCGATACAGATGTAGACCCATGGATGGATGAAGTCTTTAGCAATGGCAATACTCTAAAACCAGCAACTATCTATACTTGTAGTTGTCCTAATCATTCACATGCAATGCTTAGAGCACCACAAGATACACAAGATGCAGGTACACGCAAAGCAAACAGACAAACTAAGTATCCACTGCCGACAGTGAAGGGACGAGCTGATTTTGATCAAATAGGATTATCACAAGCTGCTGGTCGTATTGAAAGCTGGGAATCAAGAGAGCATCGAATGGCATTTAAGATGTGTAAGCATTCAATTGCGGCGATGTTTATTGAAAAATTAAAACTTAAAGAACCAAATAGCTATCCAACAATTGATGCTCGTGAAGCGTTTGAAGAAAAGCTTAGCAAAGATATTGCAGAAGTAGGTGATGAGTTTATTGCTTCATACAAACGTGGTGGCATAACAACACTTGAGATTATATTTGCTTTAGCACAAGGACTTAATCTAGACGAAATAGAAACAGCTTACGTAGTGCTGAACAGTAATTATTAATCGATAGAATAGTAAAAAGTAGACAATGCCTACGGATAAGCAATTATGTCAAATGGAGAAAACTTTGGTGGAATTGTAACTACTATTCAACAAATAAATTCAACGTATATGACTCCTAAAGCATATCGACACAACTTTGCTGGAATAATTAAGGCACTAGATGACCTTTCATCAAATATTTCAAGTAGCGGTGATACAAATCTAAGCTACGATAGCTCTACACGAGTCATTAGTTCTTCTACCGGAACAAATGCAACTCTTTCACTAGCTGTAGCTGCTGGAGATGATGGACTACTTACAGGTGCTGATAAGACTCAGCTTAATAATCTATCATCAAACCTTTCAGGCAAAGCAAATTTAATTGCCGGAAAACTAGTAAGTTCGGAGCTGCCTGATATAGCCATTTCTGAATTTAAAGGCACTGTTGCAAATCAGACTGCAATGTTAGCAATTACAGGCCAAGAAGGTGATTGGGTTATAAGAAGTGACGAAGGTAAAGTTTATTTAATTACAGGATCTGATCCAACTCAAATTGGTAGTTGGACTTCACTAAGTTATCCAGCTTCAGATGTTCAAAGCGTTAATGGTTTTACAGGAGTTGTCATATTAAATGCCGATACTATTTCAGACACATCTACCACAAACAAGTTCACAACAGCATCAGAAAAAACAAAATTAGCTGGAATTGAAGCAGGTGCACAAGCCAACGTCATATCCAATTGGGATAGTTCATCCGGTGATAGTCAAATCCTCAATAAGCCACTTCTCTATAACAATTCAAGCGTTGATACGCATCTAAATACTGGAAGTGCATCTAGTAATGAGGTATTGAGTTGGACTGGTAGTGATTACGATTGGGTGACTCAGTCTGGAGGAGGCGGAGGTGCAGTTGATAGTGTCAATAGCCAAACGGGGACAGTAGTTCTAGATGCTGATGATATATCAGATTCTTCAACAACTAACAAATTTACAACAAGTGCAGAGGCTACAAAACTCGCTGGAATAGAAGCTGGAGCAGAAGTCAACGTTGCGACGAATCTCTCTTACACAGCATCCAATAGGACTGTCGCAAGTAGCACCGGAACAAACGCAGTTATCAGTGAGGTTGTTGCATCAGGAGATTCAGGCTTAATCACCGGGGCGGATAAAGCCAAACTTAATGGGATTGAGTCAGGAGCAACAACTGATCAGACTGCAGCAGAAATTAAAACTGCATACGAATCTAATGCTGATACAAATGAATTTAGTGATGCGGAACAATCCAAGCTTGACGGCATTGAGTCGGGCGCGACACAGGATCAAACAGCAGCAGAAATTCTCACGGCTGTAAAAACAGTTGACGGCAGCGGATCAGGCTTAGATGCCGATTTACTTGATGGCCAAGAGGGTTCGTATTATCTAGATTATGGAAATTTCAGCAATACTCCAACAATCCCAACCAATAACAATCAACTTACAAATGGCGCTGGATTTATTACTTCTACGCTTACAAATGAACAGGTTCAAGACATTACGGGTGGAATGGTTACAGGTAACACTGAGACCGGAATCACCGTTACATATCAAGATCTGTCTCTTATACACATCTGACGCTGCCGA
>CAJXPP010000193.1 GCA_913058195.1 uncultured Gammaproteobacteria bacterium
CAGCGTCAGATGTGTATAAGAGACAGTTGATAGACTTTATCTAATGACTTTAAAATTTTATGAATAATCTCGCCTAATGACACCGGAGATTGGAAGCTACTATGCCCTTCTGTTGCTGCGCGTTGTAGTTGATAATCAACAAGTTCAGATACTCGATTAAGTTGTTCGTATGTTGTATCCCGAAGTGAGGTGTTTTCAGATGTACCTTCTAGTTCGCCGCGAATAACAGCAAGGGGTGTTTTTAAACTATGAGCAAGATCGGCTAATGAGTTCTTGTATCGTTCTCTACGAGACTGTTCATGATCGAGTAGATTGTTGATATTTTGGGTTAGTTGGTTAAGCTCATTGGGGTAATCTTTAGATAAACGTTTATGAACACCACTTTCGATAGCGTGCAAATCAATGGCTACATCGTGTAATGGCCGTAGTCCCCAGCGTAGAATTAAGGTTTGGACAATTAAAAGCATTAAACCTGTACCCCCTAACCAGCGCCATAAACTGAGTTCAAACTCTGCTTTTTGTTGATCTATAGCGCTAAGATCTTCACTTATATTAAGGGTGTAATTAAACTGTTTACCCGCTTGATTTTCCCATACGATGCCATAGGCAAGGTTAATTAATTTTATATTTGTATTGAGCTTTATAGTAGAGAAGTGTTCATTTAGTTCACCAGGATGCTCAGGAAGAGCAATAAAAATACCTAATGATGATGGTGACTGCCATACAATTTCTCGGCCACTGGTAATTTGAGCATATAAGCCTGAATTTGGAATGGAAAAGTCAGGTTCAGCTAAATGGTCAGGCACTCTTACTAAACCTTGTTCATCAAAGTCAGCGGAACTTAATATGGTATAAACATAGTTTTTTAACCGTTTCTTCTGAGCACTTTCAGTACTTGCCTGGAAGGCATTATTGAGACTGAAGGCTGACAGACCTAGAAAGGCTGTCAAGACAAGGCTGACAGCGACAAGTAGCCGGTTTCTAAGAGAAAATTTATTAATTAACACGAGCTAATGTTAACCGATACCCTCTACCGCGCAAGGTTTCTATGACATTAAGTGATTTATCTGGATCGAGTTTACTACGTAAACGCTTAATAAAAACCTCGATAACATTACTATCACGATCATGATCTTGTTCGTAGATATGATCGGTTAGATCTGTTTTGGAAAGCACTTCACCTGCGTGTAACATCATATAATGAAGTAAGCGATATTCATAGGCCGTTAACTCAACACTAAGCTCATTATTTAACACTTCTTGTGTAGTTGGATTTAGGCTGATTGGGCCACAACGTAGCAATGCACTTGACCAGCCTGATGCTCGCCTTGCTAACGCATTTATACGCGCTGAAAGTTCTTCAAAATGAAATGGTTTTACAAGGTAATCATCTGCACCGGCCTCAAGACCTTCAACTTTATCCTGCCAGCGACCTCGAGCAGTAAGGATTAGTATAGGAAAATCTCTGCTCTCTGTTCTAAGTCGTTGAATAACGTCAATACCTGATAATTTTGGTAAACCTAGATCTATAATCGCAACATCATAGTCATATTCTAGGCCAAGATAGAGTCCTTCTTGGCCATCAGCCGCGGCATCTACAGTTAAGTTCTGTTGCTGTAATTGCTGACTGATTTGCTCACGAAGGTGGACTTCATCCTCAATAATAAGAATTCGCATATTAGTGTGGAGGGTGGCCAGTATGTGGATCAAGTAGATAGTGCTTTATCTTGCCACCAGTCTGAAGTACCTTAATTTTGAAAACTGTCTTACCTTTATATTTTTGCTTATCGACAGATAATATTTGGCCTTTGTTTTCGAGATGAATAAGTTCAGCAGCTGTTTTTTTTGTTAACGGCAGCTGTATTTCATTAGTGCCATCGCCAGGTTCAATATCATCGGCTAGGTAGGCTGCATAGGTAAAAAGAGGCAAAGTGAGTGCTATGACCGTAATAAGGTGCCGTATGAGTTGCATGATGTAACCTTCAATTATTCGTAAGTACATTCTAATGGTATCAAGCAAGAGTGCAAGTGCTTCATAGTACTAATTGTACTTTCTATAAGACGTATTCCCAGTATCTTATTTTTTAGCTTTTTTAGGCTTTTCAACGCCAATTGCACCATCTGCACGTGCTTTTAGATAAGAATATAAGTGATCACGACCTTCCATTACTTTTACGTTAGTTTTCCAAGGTGGCATGCTACCAATTGTGCCAGCCTTACCATTTTTTACTGTGTTGAAAAAGGATTTTTTAGTGATAACATTTAAACTATCAGCTAGATTAGGGCCCACCATGCCTTGGCCATAAGTACCATGACAACGAGCACACCAATTACGGAATAATTTGAAACCCTTGTAGCTTTCAGCATCTAGCTCATTACCATTTGTCACCGTGTATGGCGCTTGTTCAGCATATACTGGTGACGTAATAGCTGTGAATATCAGTGCAGCAGCACTTGCAAGCATGATAAGTTTACTAGTAAGTTTCATTTTTTCTCCAAAGATATTGGTTTTAAAGTGTAACAATGCTGTGCAAAAATGAGCATGAGGATTTCTGTGTCAAGTGAAAGCCAAATAGAAACGGAAGATCCTCATTAACAGCCGTTTAGTAGTAATTCTTAACAGGTCGAACTGATACCTCAACAGGAATTCGCTTACCTGGGTGCTGATCCATCTCAGTTGTGTAGTGCTTACCTTGGTATTTATAGCTTACGTAATAGCCATCAATACGCTGCTCTTGATGATAACGGTTGCTTACATGACATTGTTCTTCACGGTTATAAGCTTGATGATTATTCTGATAACCGAAATCACGCCCAACAGAACCCCCGAGAAGTGTTCCTGCTATTGTCATTGCCGTTTTACCTCTGCCGCCACCAAACTGATTGCCGATAACGCCACCAATAAGTCCTCCAGTAATTGTACTGGTATAAGAATGTGGTTTTGAGTAGCGTGAACGCTGATGAGATTGCTGATAACATTCTCGTTGTGGTGTTGACACTCGAACTGATCTATAAATTGGTTCAACATGAGTCACGCGAGCCATGTATTCATGATTATTGTGCCGTTTATATTTATTGTCAGCAAAACTATTAGTAGCTGAAAACATTAAAAGTGATATTACACATATAGAAATCAATGATTTTTTCATGATAACGCTCCTTTGTGATTACTGTTAGGTTCAGATTAACCAAAGTTACCTGAACCAAAGCTGAATAATCAGAATTGTTATGATCTCTATCACATCGCTATGTATGAGCAAGTCTTACCTGTCTTTTTGTTAGGTATAATGTTTATTCCTACAAAACACAACAAATATAGGATTTATTTGTTACCAGCAACTACGAATACGTTGGCAACACGGGGTTAAATACAATGTATTCCAAGGGGAATTTATTTCTTGGATAGTAACAATAAACAAATAGAGCCATATGAGTTAGCTAGGAAGGTAAGAGTGATAAAAGATAAGCGTTACGTTGTAATTATTGATGATCAATCAACTGGAAGAGCTATTTTAGAGAAGATTATTCTTCAAATTTCCGACAATATTAAGGTAGTTGCATTTGATGAACCTACGGTAGCATTGAAATGGTTAGACAATAACTTTGCAGATTTAATCGTCACTGATTATATGATGCCAGTGATGAATGGTATTGAGTTGATAAAAAACATACGTTCAAAGCCAGAGCATGAAAATGTGCCTATTATGATGATTACCATTAGCAGTGAAAAAGCGGTGCGTTATGATGCCTTAGAAGCGGGAGTAACCGCCTTCCTCACCCGGCCGATCGATCAAATTGAGTGTCGAACTAGCTGTAGAAATTTATTGCAATTACACGAGCAGCATTTGGTTATTCAAGATCGTGCTGATTGGCTTGCTAGACAAGTTGATTTAGCAACAAAGAAAATCATCATACGTGAAAGAGAGTCGATAATTTGTCTTGCTAAAGCAGGTGAGTATAAGGATGAAGGCACTGGCAATCATGTTATTAGAATGGCGAAATATTCACGACTTATTGCTGAAGCTACTAGTAATTTTTCTAGACAAGAATGTGAGGATTTAGAATATGCTGCACCTATGCACGATATTGGGAAAATAGGTATTCCCGATAATGTCTTGCTTAAAAAGGGCAAGCTAGATGAAGCTGAGTGGGAAATAATGAAAAAACACTCAGAAATTGGCTCAGAAATTCTTTCGTCAAGTAGTTCTAAATACATGCAGATAGCTGCTATTATTGCCTTAAATCATCATGAGAGGATGGATGGGAAGGGTTACCCAAATGGTTTAAAAGGAAATGAAATACCACTTATAGCCCGAGTTGTTGCTGTGGCTGATGTGTATGATGCACTAGTTACATCTAGGCCATATAAAGAAGCGTGGAAAAATGAGGATGCTTTAGCCTATATAAGGCAGCAGTCAGGCACTCACTTTGACCCTATATGTGTCGACGCATTTTTTAAACGAATAGATGATGTAAATTCAATAAGAAATGAGTTATCTGATTAGATACACAAATATCTGTCTCTTATACACATCTCCGAGCCCACGAGACTAGGCATGATCTCG
>CAJXPP010000194.1 GCA_913058195.1 uncultured Gammaproteobacteria bacterium
TGTCCCACATGACTCACAGAAGCCATAATCACTAGAATCGATATCATCTAATGATTGTGATATTTTTTTGATTAGTTTACGTTCACGGTCACGAGTACGAAGTTCAAGAGTAAACTCTTCTTCTTGTGTTGCGCGGTCATTAGGATCTGGGAAGTTTGCAGCATCATCTTGCATATGATTTACAGTACGGTCTACTTCTTCCATTAACTCTGCTTTCCAGTTGTCTAAAATAGACCGGAAATGAGCAACTTGTGCATCATTCATATATTCTTCGCCACTTTTTTCTTGGTACGGCGTGAATGTGCTTGAATCTGTTGAATCCATGTTTAAAACCTTATAACTTTTAAATCAAGCCGCAATTCTATAACAGAAAGACTGATTTGTGTGTAAAAAATTTGATACTATTTAATTTATTAATTAATGATGAAACTACCCTATGACAGAATTGAAAGCAATAATTTTCGATGTTGATGGCACACTAGCTGAAACAGAGCGTGATGGCCATCGCATTGCATTTAACCGAGCCTTTTCTGATGCTGATTTAGATTGGAACTGGGATGAAGCCTTATACGGTAAATTATTAGCGGTAACGGGCGGTAAAGAACGTATCCGCTATTTTTTATCAAACTTCCATACTGATTTTGACTATGACGGTGATATTGAGTTGCTTATTGTTAGCTTACATGCGAACAAGACAAAACATTATGTCAGCCTATTAGAGAGTCATGCTATTACGTTACGACCTGGCGTTGAGCGGCTTATTAATGAAGTGCGTAAGGCTGGTTTGCGGATATCAATTGCGACAACGACCACACCGGCTAACGTTACTGCACTAGTAAAAAGTACATTGGGTGAACAGGCATTAGCATGGTTTGACTGTATTGCAGCGGGTGATATTGTGCCCGCTAAAAAACCTGCACCAGATATTTTTGATTATTGCCTAGAAAAAATTGGCATACCAGCTGATGAATGTTTAGTATTCGAAGATTCTGCAAATGGTGTTTTATCATCATGTGGTGCAAATATACCCACTGTTGTTACATCTAATAATTACACACAAGATGATGATTTTTCTGGTGCAATCACAGTGTTAGATCATTTAGGTGAAGTAGATTTACCTTGTCAGGTCATATCAGGGCAGGCAATTGCTGGAAATTATGTCACGGTCGATGATTTAAAGCGGATTCATGCGAGTGCTAGCTAGTGGATTAGCTCAACGCTCAAAGGATATTGACCCATTTTATGTGATGGATATTCTTGCCCAAGCAAAAAAGCTTGAAAAGCAAGGGCAAGATATTATTCATATGGAAGTAGGGGAGCCGGACTTTGAAACCCCACAGCCCATTATTGAAGCGGGTATTGCTGCATTAAAAGCAGGTAAAACACATTACACTCCCGCTTTAGGCTTACCAGAATTGCGTGAAGCGATCGCCAATTGGTATCAAACTCAATATCAAGTTACTGTTTCACCAAACCGAATAGTAGTGACGCCAGGGGCCTCTGGTGCCTTATTATTAGTGATGGGGGCCTTACTAGAGCGAGATAAAAAGGTATTGCTGGCTGATCCTGGTTATCCTTGCAACCGAAACTTTGCCCGTTTTGTTGAAGGCAAAGCTCAGGGAATAGCCGTTGGTGCTAATTCAAACTATCAATTAACAGCTGAACATATAAATGAACACTGGGATGATGATACGCAACTAGCACTGGTTGCATCGCCTTCCAATCCTACTGGCACAGTTTTGTCGCGACAACAGTTAACTGACTTATCAGCAGCTATAAAAGCTAAGCATGGCCACTTTGTAGTTGACGAGATTTATCATGGCTTAAGTTATGATGGTATTGATACACCAACGGTATTATCTATCGACCAAAATGCCTTTGTAATCAATAGTTTTTCAAAGTTCTTTGGTATGACAGGTTGGCGATTAGGCTGGTTAGTAGTACCTGAACAATATGAGCCGGTAATGGATAGATTGGCTCAAAATTTATTTCTAGCTGCCCCAACCATGTCACAATATGCGGCACTGGCAGCATTCAACAACAACACGCTAGAACTATTAGAACAGCGTCGACAGGTTTTTGAACAAAGACGAGACAGCCTATTTCCTGCATTGGATACGCTAGGCTTGGACCTAACGACTACACCACAGGGTGCTTTTTATATCTATGCCAACTGCAGTAAATTATTAAATGAACAGTACCCTAATAGCATGGCTCTCTCTAGATATTTCTTACAACAAGCAGGTGTGGCAATCACACCTGGCAACGATTTTGGTCGATATCAAGCAGAGCAATATATTCGCTTTGCATACACCACAAACCAACAACGCTTAGTAGAAGCGGTAGAACGAATTCACACTTTAGGACTTTAGCATGACGACATCTAAAATTATTTACACTAAAACCGATGAAGCGCCAGCACTGGCGACGCAATCTTTATTGCCTATTATTAAATTATTTACAAAAACTGCTGATATTGATGTCGAGATCAGCGATATTTCGCTAGCAGGGCGTGTTATTGCCAACTTCTCACGTTATTTAAAATCAGAGCAACAAATCACTGATACCTTATCTGAATTAGGTGAATTAGCTTTAAAACCAGAAGCGAACATTATTAAGCTGCCAAATATCAGTGCGTCAATTCCACAATTAAAAGCCGTTATTAAAGAACTACAATCCAAAGGTTATGCCTTACCCGAATACCCTGAATCGCCACAAAATGATGAGCAAAGAGACAATAAAGCTACCTATGACAAAATCAAGGGTAGTGCGGTAAATCCTGTATTACGCGAAGGTAACTCAGATCGACGTGCGCCTGCAGCAGTTAAAAACTATGTGCGTAAAAACCCACATAGCATGGGCATGTGGTCAAGCAGTTCAAAAACTCATGTAGCAAGCATGTCGAACAATGACTTCTTTGATACAGAACAATCAGTCACAATTAGTCATGCAGGCAATGTGCAAATTGCATTAGAAACTGATGCTGGTGACAGCATTGTATTAAAACAAAAAACGCCTGTATTAGTCGGTGAAATTATTGATGCTTCGGTCATCAATACCAGTGCTTTGCGCGCTTATATTGAAATGGAACTTGAAAATTCCAAACGTGATAATGTGCTGTTTTCAGTGCATTTAAAAGCCACTATGATGAAAGTCTCAGACCCCATTATCTTTGGTCATGTGGTAACAGTGTTCTTTAAAGATGTATTTGAAAAACATGCTGCAGTGTTCGAAGAGATTGGCGTTGATGCTAATAATGGCTTAGGTGATGTTTACGCTAAGATAAAATCATTAGCAGCAGACAAGCAAGCTGAAATTGAAGCTGATATCGAAGCTGTATATGCCATTCGGCCAGATGTTGCTATGGTTGACTCTAACCGAGGTATTACCAACCTTCATGTACCATCTGATGTAATCGTTGATGCCTCAATGCCAGCAATGATCCGTACATCAGGTCGAATGTGGAATAAAGAAGGTAAACAACAAGATACAAAAGCGTTAATACCAGATCGCTGTTATGCCGGTATATACCAAAAAACCATTGAGTTTTGTAAAGAGCATGGCGCATTTGACCCAACGACAATGGGTACAGTGCCCAATGTAGGCCTAATGGCTCAAAAAGCTGAAGAATATGGCTCGCATGACAAAACATTCGAAATCCCTGCAACAGGGACTGTTCGTGTCACTGATGATAACGGCAAAGTATTGATGAAACACACTGTTGAGCAAGGTGATATTTGGCGACTATGTCAGGCCAAAGATGCACCCATAAAAGACTGGGTGAAATTAGCTGTTAATCGTTCACGTTTAAGTAATACACCAGCCGTATTTTGGTTAGATAAAAATCGTGCACATGATGCTCAGCTTATTGCCAAAGTAGAAGCATACCTACCAACACATGACATTGATGCTCTAGACATTCGAATTCTATCGCCACAGGATGCTACTGTATTTACATTGAAACGCGTCAAAGAGGGTGAAGATACCATTTCAGTAACAGGTAATGTATTACGTGATTATCTCACTGACTTATTCCCTATTCTAGAGTTAGGTACCAGTGCTAAAATGTTATCCATTGTGCCATTGATGAATGGTGGTGGTTTATTTGAAACAGGCGCAGGTGGAACAGCACCGAAATTGGTTGAATCATTCTTAGAAAACAATCACTTTAGATGGGACTCGTTGGGTGAATTCTTAGCATTAACAGCATCACTAGAACATTTAAGTAATACACGTGATAATCCAAAAGCGAAAGTATTGGCAAATGCCTTAGATAAAGCAACTGAGAAACTATTGGACAATAACAAAACACCTTCAGCTAAGGTCGGTGAGATTGATAATCGCGGTAGTCACTTCTATTTGGCATTGTATTGGGCACAAGAACTAGCAGTACAAACTGATGATCAAGAGCTACAAATTTACTTTGTAAAAATAGCAAATGCCTTGGCAGAAAATGAAGCAAAGATTGTTGATGAATTGACAACCTGTCTCTTATACACATCTCCGAGCCCACGA
>CAJXPP010000195.1 GCA_913058195.1 uncultured Gammaproteobacteria bacterium
ATCTACACAGAGTAGATCGTCGGCAGCGTCAGATGTGTATAAGAGACAGAGTATGAATTGGGCAGTAGCATGCCCTTGCTCAGCTGCTTTTTGATACCACTCTACTGCTTGGTTATAGTCTTTGGTAACGCCTCGACCATTGGCATACTTTGAGCCTAGAAAGAACTGGGCCTCAATATGCCCTTGATTAGCCGCTTTTTGATACCACTCGACTGCTTGCTTATAGCCTTGCGTAACACCTCGACCAAGCTCATACATCCTTCCCAGACTACGTTGAGCCTCAGCATCACCTTGCTCAGCTGCTTTTTGATACCACAATACTGCTTTTTTATCGTCTGGAGTGACACCATAACCATATTGGAACATCAATCCGCGTTTAAATTGAGCTTTAACATCGTCTTGCTCAGCCGTTTTTTGATACGACGGCTCTAATTCTATGTTGTCTAGCACATCAGTTGCATGAAGGTAAGGACCATTCGATTCTACCCATGTACCACCTGAATATATTTCATAGATAGAAATGTTTTTTTCCCAATTTAAACCATTATCGCAACCTTCCTTGACCATTTTTGCTTTTAAATCCTGATTGACTGTTGACCAGTCTGTTAGTAACTCCGCAGTATATTCTTCTGGGATTTGTAACGAACGAAAAAAATTTAAATGAGGATAATTAGTTTTCGCAACACTAACCTCATACGTAAGCCTGTTAAATGCCTCGACAAATGTGCTTACGGTATATTTATAAAACCAAACTTGATCAGAAACATATAATCCGCCAGAGCCTGGGTCAGAGCTTTTTAATGAAGCACTAATATGTGGACCATTATAATCTCTTGATATTATTACAATAATGTCGTTGTGGAAGGAGTAAATACTTCTTTTGTGTGAACTAATTTGTCGCCCAATTAATGTTGAAAGGCTAGGAGTTAATGCTTCTTTTAATTTTTTAAAAAACATGATCTTATATCCATTCGTCTATTATTTTTATACATAATCTTAGAGAGCATGCGACGGGCTAGATGTCAGCTACTCTCTTTATTTCCCTAATGCCATCATGAAAAATGGTCTGTCATATGATTAGGTTTCAGCCCATTCGGCAACTTCTAATATACATGGAAAACACAGACTGCACCATAAATAGTTGACACTTAAGTTTACAGTGAGTATCTTTGTTGACAGTGAAATAAATTGGCAGGTGCACAATGAATAAGAAGACATACAGTTTTAAAGAACTAGTTTATGAAACAGGTTTAAGCGAGCGTAATGTACGTTACTACATATACGAACTGACACCGAGATCTGATCGGGAGAAAGGTAGTCAGACTTATCCTAAGTCTGTACGCGACACGCTAGTCTTTGTCAGCAAGTTGCGTGAAGAGATGAAAAGAAACCGAACTCGCTTATCGTTAGAAGGTATACGGCAAGTGTTGAAGGATTCTGCCAGCTCTATTGAGGCTGTTGCTGATGGTCTTGAACCATTAGTATTATCAGGAACACATTTTGCTGACATTAAAAAAGTAGCTGAGGCAAAAACACAAGGAGAAGGTAATACCAATAATGTGGAAAATACCTCTGCTCTGGATTACATACGTCAAAACAAGGCGACATTCTCATCATCAGAAGCAGCAAGTCATACTTCACCGCCTACTGATCAGTGGCAGACCGTCACGCTTGGTAAGGATGTGGAATTACGGTTACGTGGTAATTACTCCAAACAAAAGTTAGATCAATTGGCGTTGCTTGGTCAATTTGTTGATTCAATATTAAAGGATGATAAAAATGCCTAAGGAAATGACATTAGATGTGACGGCATCATGGGATCAAGCTTTTGTATCTGCGAATAAGGCAAGTGAGCGTGGTTTGTTATTACAAATTAAAGCTCCAATATCGACTGAGAGTGAAAAAATAAAACCGCTTAATCTGGCACTAGTGATAGATGCTTCAGGGTCAATGACAGGAGACAGACTAGAAGCAGCTAAGCAGGCAGCCGTTGGCATAATAGACCAACTGAGTGATGGCGATCGACTGTCTGTTATTTCATTCTCGTCAGATATCCAAGTGCATATTGACGGTGTGTTCATGGGAAAAACAGATAGCAGAAAACTGATCTACGAGATTGATCTCATCCACCCCCGTGGCAACACTAATTTAGGTGGTGGCTGGCTACGTGGTGCTGAAGCGGTAGCCAGCTTCATTGATAAAGTGAACTTCAATGATGGCAATGTTGTTGTGTTGTCTGACGGCATGGCTAATGTCGGTGTATTAGATCCAAAAGTTCTAGCAGAGCATGCAAGTCAATTACTGGCGAGAGGCATTACTTCATCATGTGTTGGGATAGGTGACGGCTATTCGCCTTTGCAACTTGATGCTATTGCTGAAGCTGGTGGTGGACGTTTACATGAAAGTTCAACACCTGATCAAATTGTCGATGTATTACTCGGTGAATTGAGTGCGTTAAGAGAAGCAGTGGCAAGCTCCGTTGAAGTTGAACTTGTATTTTCAGTTGCGACCAAAACTGAAGTGCTCACCAAACTACCGACTGAACAGAAAGAAAATCGTATTAAGGTGCGTTTAGGTGAAATTGGTTTAGGTGGGCAACGTGACAGTGCCTTTCTTGTTCATGTGCCTGCAAGTGTTATTGGCGACCAATATCGCTTTGAATACAGAGTCCATTGGGTAGATCCAAAATCAGGTGAGCCTTATACCTCATCATGGAAAACAGCACAGATAAGCGCCATTGATCCACTGCAGTATCAAAAACGTAGTCATGAACGTGATGTGGTGATTGCAAACAGGATCATTTTATTGTGGCAATCCAGTTTAGTGAATGAGGCTGTAGGGCTTAATGATGGTGGTCACTACAAAGAAGCGGGATTTCTTATTGAGCAAAATATTCAACGTATGCGTAACTTTGTTACTGGCCTAGCTAACGGTGATGAATTGATGAATAAAATATTACTTCTCAAAGATAAAGTAGAAGCACCATGGCACGATGAGAGAAGCAAACGTGACAGTTTCGTTGCCTCTAAAAAGATGATGAAAAGCGAAAAAAATTATAGTTCAAATAGCTCAGACGATTGGCGTGACATTAAATAAGGCCACGCAAATGTGACTATTAAGAAGAACGTAAGACGATAACGGCTAAACAGCACCTTCAGTAGATAGGCTGATCAGCCTTTAACTCCCGATCAACTATTCCTTACATTTAAAACGTGAACTTTTCTGGATCACGTTACGGGCAATCTTGTGCCTAATATTTGGAAAATTGCAGCACAATCAACAGGAGAGCATCATGAAAACAATACCCGTATTTTTCACACCTAAGATGACAGCCAATGCTGAGTCATTTAGTCCTTCAGCTGCTAAACCAGCATTAGCAGTAGAATCATGGAGTGAACTAAATATACCCATCAAGATCATTGCACCAACAGCAGTAACCGCTGAAGAATTGAGCCTTGCTCATGATGCTGATTATGTTGAAGGTGTACTCAACTGTACTAAGTCCAATGGCTTTGGTAATAGATTGCCTGATGTAGCTGCAGCATTGCCCTTCACAAGCGGTGCAATGGTTGCAGCAGCACGTGAAGCTATGGAGAACGGCTCAGTGGCTGTGGCGCCTGTCAGCGGCTTCCATCATGCTGGTTACTTTGATGGAGGAGGCTACTGTACATTCAATGGACTGATGGTTACAGCAATGATGTCAGGTTGTAAGGTGGGGATCTTAGATTTTGATCAACATTACGGTAATGGCACTGATGACATCATTGAACACTTAGATCTTGATTGGGTTGAGCATTACACAGCAGGTAATAAGTATCACAAAGAATCTCAGGCTATTGAGTTCTTGGCTCGCATACCTGAACTGATAAAACAATTCAGTGATTGTGAAGTATTGCTCTACCAAGCAGGTGCTGATCCTCATATTGATGATCCCCTTGGAGGATGGCTCACGACTGAACAAATGTTTCAACGTGATCGTCTTGTATTTGAAACAGCTAAGGCTATGAAGTTACCTGTTGCTTGGGATCTTGCTGGTGGCTATCAGAAAGATATTCGCAACGTCTTAGATATTCACGACAATACTATGCGAGCATGTTGGGATGTTTATGGGGCTTGTTCGACGTTAGTATTAAAGGCAGCTTTCAACCCAAAACTGTGATGGTTTGCAAGCGTTATAAAACTGCGATTATTTCGATTCAAGATAAAATAAAGCAGGCTGCCCCCTTGATTTGTATATAACCAATTGATGCATTAAAAAATTATAGTTGTAAAAAGTTATATTTAATAGCATTTAACCCTTAATAACATTAGCCTTTACAAGGAATTAAAAACTAGTTATTGTCACTGTGAACTTGAAAATAGATACCAGCAGGATCGGGGGCAGGCCTTACAATCAAGCATCATGTGTCATTGCAAGACCTGACCCTGTCTCTTATACACATCTCCGAGCCCACGAGACTAGGCATGATCTC
>CAJXPP010000196.1 GCA_913058195.1 uncultured Gammaproteobacteria bacterium
GCAGCGTCAGATGTGTATAAGAGACAGGCCCATTCCTAATGCTTCAAATTGAGAAAAGTCGAGGCGAGCAGCGAGCAATATAAATAGGCCAGAAATAAGAAGAATGCTCAGACTTTCTTTGAAATCGAGAATATCCTCTACAGAAACATTTTTCATATTGGCTAACCATATCCCCATAACTGTTACGGTTAATAAACCAGATTCTTCTGATAATTCGTTAGAGAGTGCAAATACACCAAATACTATGGTTAATGTAGCAACGTTATGGAGATATTCGGGCATAAGATGTTTACGAAGAATAAGTCCAACTAAATAGCCAGATACGGCGCCGAGAGCAATACCAATTGCCACTGTTTGACCAAATATTGTCAGGGTGTGACTAATTGAAATATGACCTTGGCCTTGCATGGATAAAATAACTTCGAATACTAATACAGCAAGGATAGCACCGAGCGGATCAATCACAATACCTTCCCAGCGTAGGATATTGGATACTGTGCTGTTAGGACGTACTGTACGTAACATTGGTACAATAACTGTTGGGCCTGTAACGACCATTAGAGCTCCAAATAACAATGATAAAGACCATGAGAAATTAAGTGCGTAATGAGTGACTAAAGTGATGCAAAACCAAGTAATAGTGACGCCAATGGTGAGCATATTACGCACGACTTTTTGTAGCCCACGTATTTCATCGAACTTTAGTGTCAGACTACCTTCGAATAGAATGATGGCAACCGATAATGACACCATGGGAAATAGCAGATCACCAAACAGTTGCTCAGGGTCTAACCAGCCAGTTAAAGGGCCTAAAACAATACCGGAGAGTAATAGAAAAACAATAGCAGGTAGCTTTACCCACCATGCAAACCATTGACATAAAATGGCGACAATACCGATGACTGAAAGCGCAATAACAGCGTCTTGATACATGACTAATCCTTAGAAGAGCGAAACACTGATTCGCGACGGTGCAATATTTTTAAATTAATTTGGACAGAGGCTAATATCAATTATCTGAATACTTCGATCTCTGAACGACGATTATGGGCTCTGCCTTTTTGTGTCTTATTAGTTTTAGATGGTTTAAATTCACGATGGAATGCAGTGGTTATTAAGTTTTCTGGTACTTCGCACGCTGTTACTAAATAGTTTTTAATTGACAGTGCACGTGCTTCTGATAGTTCGATATTAAGACGTCTACGGCCATGATTATCAGTATAACCATCAATACTGATACGCTTCACATTGCTATCAATTTTTACATAATCAGCAATTTTAGTCAGTGAAACTTGAGCTTGGCTACCTAAATCAGAACTCTCTAATTCAAAATAAACAGTCAATTTACGAATATCATCAAAACTATCTGGGTATAAGTTTTCTAGACATTGCTTAAAAGCAGGCATGGAATCATTTAAGTGAACAGTGGAAAATAATGCACTGATTTCTTCATCTTTATTGTGGCCACGATAACGTAATGTTGGAAATCGACCTTCCTCCATATGCGTCAGAGCTTGTTTGGCTAACTTTCCTTTGATTGAAAATTGCATTTGATTTGATTCAATCGGTACGACAGCAAGACCGAGTCGTTGTTCAATATTTTGCCAAGGTGCTTCCGCTATCTCGAAGTGGGAGAAACCTCCTACTGCAGGGTGTGAGCTTGTGGTGTAAACAAGTGAAAATACTTCACCGGTACTTTGTGTGAATTTAGCCTCACCGAAACCCTCTATAGGTTGACTTAAAACACACTCTAATGGCGATTCTATTACTTGCCACTGCGTATTCGTTAGTGGAGC
Source organism: uncultured Gammaproteobacteria bacterium (assembly GCA_913058195.1). GTDB lineage: Bacteria > Pseudomonadota > Gammaproteobacteria > Nitrosococcales > Methylophagaceae. Next base: position 1,797 of record CAJXPP010000196.1, read on the forward strand.
CTGGAATTGTTCGGCTGCAGCTATTGAGCTAAAAAATAGTAAGAGATAGCTAATAAATAGTTTCATGATTAATAGTGTATCAGTGAATGAATAGGGGTGTTACCAAGTTGATCTCGGCCATTAAGAAAATCTAGTTCTATGACAAATGCACAAGCAACAACAGTACCACCTAGACTTTCAACTAATTGACAGCTTGCTTGTGCTGTGCCGCCAGTTGCCAATAGGTCATCAACTAATAAAATTTGGTCACCATCTTTAATTGCATCAATATGAGCTTCTAAACTGGCATCACCATATTCTAATGCATAATTGATAGACTTTACTTTATGGGGAAGTTTGCCCGCTTTTCTGAGCGGAATAAAGCCCACATTCAGTTCTAATGCTACGAGACAACCAAAAATAAACCCTCGTGCTTCCATACCGGCAACGGCCGTAATATTGCTATTCTTGAATGGCTTCGCAAGTTCATGTACTGCTATGCGTAAGCTGTCAGGATCAGCTAATAAAGGTGTAATGTCTTTGAATATAATTCCTGGTTTAGGAAAGTTAGGAATATCTCGAATTTTTGATTTTAATATATCCATATCGCGCAATTAGCTTCTAGTTAATTTATTATATCGGCAGAAAGTTCAAAGACTGTAACATGAAGAGGATAAATTCTAAGTGATTGTGAATAATAAATTGATGGCTAGACTATTATTTTTGTTGCTACTCACATGCTCATTAACGGCATGTTTTAGCTTTGGCGCAAAAGATGATGATGAGACTGTCCATTATTATGTGATTGATGTAGATCGTGGGGCTGTTGCTGCAAATTTCGCTAAAAATCGCGTATTGCGACTTAAGCCGATACGAGTGACCTCTCATTTTCGTGGTGAAAATATTGTGTTTAAAGTGGGGGACAATGAATTTCAGCCGCAGGAAATGCATGAGTTTTTTTCTAGCCCGGATGAAATGTTAACAGCGCAATTACGACGATGGTTACAAAAGACAGGCTTATTCAGTTTGGTTATTGTTGATGATACTCAGCCTGCTGATATGGAGTTAGAAGTAGCTGTTACCGCACTATATGCTGAGGCGCGTGAACAATTTTCCCCGCAAGCAATCCTCGAAATGCAGTTTTTCCTTACCTCTGTTGATAATGAATCAAGCAAAGTTCTATTTCAAACCGGTCTCAGAATTGATATCGATATTGAGAAAACGACACCCGCGCTGACTGTAAAAGGTTGGAATATTGGGCTTAAAGAACTGTTATTCACACTGGAAGATGATTTTAGCGGTTATTTTTCAAAACGTAGCCCCCAGTAGTCCCTAGCTATAAACGTGCATGAAACCCCCTTAAATGTTAAAGTTATACCTTCGGTAGTTTAGTACTGCCCAATGTTTACTTGGATGTTGATATAGATGACTGATATTGCTTTTGAATTAGATTCGATTGATATTGAAGATGAGATGAAACAATCGTACCTTGATTATGCTATGAGCGTGATTGTAGGTCGGGCTTTACCCGATGTACGAGATGGTCTAAAACCAGTTCATCGCCGTGTTTTATTCGCAATGCGAGAGCTAGGCAATAACTGGAACGGTTCATACAAAAAATCTGCTCGTATTGTCGGTGACGTCATCGGTAAATATCATCCACATGGCGATACAGCGGTTTATGACACTATGGTACGAATGGCACAACCATTCTCCATGCGCTATATGTTGGTTGATGGTCAAGGTAACTTCGGTTCGGTCGATGGTGATTCACCTGCGGCAATGCGTTATACCGAAGTACGGATGGCTAAAATCACTCATGAGATGTTAGCGGATCTTGATAAAGAAACGGTTGATTTCAATGCTAACTATGATGAATCAGAACATGAACCATCAGTACTTCCAACCAAAGTTCCAACATTACTGATTAACGGTTCATCAGGTATCGCAGTGGGTATGGCGACTAATATTCCGCCACATAATCTGACTGAGATTTTGAATGCCTGTATTGCTACGGTCGATAATCCTGAGATTAATATTGAAGAATTAATGCAGCATATTCCTGGGCCTGATTTCCCTACATCTGCAATGATTAATGGTGCAGGTGGAATTGCTGAAGCTTATAGAACTGGCCGTGGCCGTGTTCATATTCGTGCTCGTGCAGTGATTGAAACTAATGACAGCACAGGACAACAAAGTATTGTTGTTATTGAATTGCCTTATCAAGTTAATAAAGCACGATTATTAGAAAAGATTGCTGAGCTAGTTAAAGATAAAAAGATTGAGGGTATTTCTGGTTTACGCGATGAGTCTGATAAAGACGGAATGCGTATGGTAGTCGTAATGAAACGCGGCGAAGTGCCAGAAGTAGTACTAAACAACCTATATAAACAAACACAAATGCAAACGGTGTTTGGCATCAATATGGTCGCTATTGTTGATGGTCAACCACGACTATTAGGCTTGAAAGAAATTCTTGATGCCTTTATTCGTCACCGTCGCGAAGTAGTAACGCGTCGTTCATTATTTGAATTACGTAAAGCTCGCGATCGAGCTCATATCTTAGAAGGTTTAGCGACAGCACTGGCTAATATTGATGAAGTTATTGAGTTAGTTAAATCATCTGACAGCCCTGCTGAAGCGAAACAAGGCTTATTATCTCGCGGCTGGGCATCAGAAATGATTCTCGA
>CAJXPP010000197.1 GCA_913058195.1 uncultured Gammaproteobacteria bacterium
ATTATTGTTCCTTATTGTCTTTTTCTTTTTGTAAACCTGCTCGCCATTCAGACAGTTGGGCATAAGCCATTACACTCATAATTGGAAAGAGGCTCGCAAAAGCAATTAATCCAAAGCCATCTAATAATGGACTACGCCCAGGCACTGTTGATGCTAAACCTAAACCTAGTGCAGCTACTAAAGGCACTGTCACTGTCGACGTTGTTACTCCGCCTGAGTCATAGGCTAAGGCGATAATAGATTTTGGCGCATAAAAGGTTTGAAATATCACAATGACATAACCAGTCATAATATAGTAGTGTAAAGGCGTTCCAGTAATAATTCTAAATGTACCCAACGATATTCCTACTGACACCCCAATTGCCACAGCAATACGTAGTCCCCATACCGAAACAGCACCACCAGATACGTCTTCGGCTTTAATGGCAACAGCCAATAGCGAAGGCTCTGCAATTGTGGTTGAAAACCCAATCGCAGCAGCAAAAATATATACCCACATATAGTCCTGCCAATGAATCACGTCGGGGATTGTCGCCATGCCAGCATAAATAAAATCAGGATCAGTAAGTTGGGTAGCCATTAACTTCCCTAGAGGAAATAAGGCTTGCTCTAAACCTTGTAGAAAAAGGACCAAGCCAATCAGTACATATAAAAAACCAATCAGTACTTTTTTTAGATTAGGAATCGCTTTTCGAATAACCAATAACTGAAAACCAAAAATGATAAGTGCTATTGGTACAACATCTTTCAATGTTGAAAGTAAACCACTGCCTAACGTCATTAAAAACTCCATCAGAACATCATTCCATAGCCCATAACGAAAATAATCGGTGTTAATGAGGCAAATGCAATTAAGCCAAAGCCATCAGTCATAGGGTTTCGGCCTTTAATACTCGAAGCTAAGCCAACACCTAATGCTGTCACTAAGGGGACGGTGATAGTAGATGTTGTAACACCACCAGAATCATAGGCAATACCAATTATCTCAGCTGGTGCGATAGTGGTCATTAAAACAACCCCAACATAACCCGCGATAATCAAATAGTGAATTGGCCAGCCTTTTAAAATCCGCAACACACCAATTAAAATGGCGAAGCCAACTGAGATAGCAACAGTATAACGAAGGCCTGTAGCATAACTATTCATGGCTGTTTCAGTCTGTTCAATAACGCCACCAACCGCAGCAACACTGGCAGCCTCTTGTGCTACAGCGATTAACGCCGGTTCAGCAACCGTTGTACCAAAGCCAAGACAAAAGGCAAACAATAATAGCCAGAACACACTACCCTTACGAGCAAAGGCATAGGCCATGCTTTCACCTATAGGAAATAAGCCCATTTCAAGACCACGAATAAAAAATGTTAGGCCCAACATAACCAATAATACACCACCTATTATTTCGCCGAGGTTAGGGATAGGCTGTTGTAAAACGATGAGTTGAAAAAAGGCAATTACAGCAATAATAGAAGCTAAATCACGTGCACTACTTAGAAAATAACCTAAAAAGATAGAAAATTGTGCCCTCACCCGTTACCCTTATGACCTATGATATTTATTTGAAGAAGCTTCACTCATGACAGTCGAAAACACCATCCCTAATGAATTTATAGTTGCTCAAGTCAAGTTAGCATTGCTAGAGGATGTAGGTCAACAGGATTTAACGGCAGACTTGATCCCAATCAATATATTAGTTGATGCCGCTATTATTACACGTGAAAAGGCCACATTATGCGGTCAAATATGGCTGGAACAAGTATTCAAACAACTTGACCCTACTATCAGCGTTAATTGGTCTTTTCAAGATGGTGACCATATGGAAGCGAATGATGTTATTTGCACCTTACACGGCCCTGCTAGAACCTTACTCACTGGCGAACGCACCGCGATGAATTTTGTCCAGACATTCTCTGCTACAGCGACCCTAGCGAGGCAATATGCAAATCAAGTAACCGGGTTGAATGTTCAAATATTAGATACACGAAAAACAATCCCTGGTCTGCGATTGGCTCAAAAATATGCGGTTCGCTGCGGGGGTGCATATAATCATCGTGTCGGTTTATATGATGGTATTTTAATCAAAGAAAATCATATCAATGCAGCAGGTTCTATTGCCGCTGCTATTGAGCAAGCACGGCATTTACACCCAGGCATTGCCATCGAAGTAGAAGTCGAAAATTTCGCTGAACTAGAACAAGCCTTATCAGGGCAGGCTGATATTATCCTGCTTGATAACTTTGATATTGCTGCATTAACAAAAGCAGTAGAGCTGAATCAAGGCAAGGTAAAACTAGAAGCTTCAGGCGGCATCATGTTAGATAATGTTCGTGCGATTGCAGAAACAGGGGTTAACCGTATATCTATTGGTGCTTTAACCAAAGATATTAAAGCTATTGATCTATCAATGCGCTTTATTTAGACAAAAAAAGCCGTGATGTAAAGCTTAGCATCACGGTTAAGTTTAGAGCTAAAAAGCTTGGCTTTATTCTAAACCAATTTGCCAAATTTCACGGTTAGCTTCAGTAATCTCACCTGAAGTTGCATCGACTTCTACTTTCATTTCATGATCAGAAATTGTTGTATCAATATCAAACTCATATGAAGCTGAACCATTCGGTTCGATTTCATATTCAACTTCTGTTACTTCGCCAGGATAAATAGCTAAAGCAATTTCACGTGCATCTTGTTCGCTAATTTTTGCTTTCGATTTAAATAATGGATGTTGCACATTATCTACTTCACGCTCGACTTCAGTCACTAAACCTCGGTGAGCATTACACTCTACATCCCAATCAGAACCATCTGTACCACGAATATCGAACTCATACATATGAGCACCTTGTTCGTTTTTAAACTCTACTTTGACAATTTCACCAGGACGTTCATCTAAAGCAGCAGCCATACACTTTTCGAACTGATGCGGATTAGCTTCGGCAAACACCATATTAGTCATCGTCATTAATACGGCAGAAAGCATCATTATTTTCATTGTTTAGTACTCCTAAGCATCATTAATTATTTTTCACGAGCAATATCATCATTTCAGGCATATAAATAAAATGACCCAAATCATTGCTTCTCTCAATGATTTGAGTCAAATTTCCATTCAATTTTTATATAATTACATTGAAACTTTAATGCCAATCCAACCTGCACGTGGTGCGCCTGCACCTACAAAACGTTCGTCATCTAGCGAATCTAAGCCAGGTGCTTCATCAGGTTCACCATAAAGCCCGAAAGACTCATATTCATTGTCAAATAAATTATCGACTTTAGCAAAGAACTCAACACTCTTATTGAGTTTATAGCGACTGTGTAGATTTATAACACCATAGCCACTAATTTTTTTATCGTCATTCGCTTCGTCACCGCGTAAATACTGGCTTGAATAATAAGAAGCTGTTGCACCTAGCGAGAACTTATCGGTAAAGGCATAATCAGTACCAATTTTCACATTATGTTCTGGTGTACTAGGCAAACGATCACCCTTACTCACATTAAAGGTATCACCACCTCGTGAATAAGCAAAAGAGTCTTCAAAAGTTGCACGCACATAGCCATAATTTGCAAACCATTGCAGTTTATCTTGCTGGCCATTTAATCCAAGTTCAATACCTGCACGCGCTGTTTTATCAATATTTGCAAAGTTACCTAAACTAAACCGTGGGTCCGGATTGCCTGTAGCATCTTCATCTTCCTGAAAGAAAAACAAATCATCTTTTAATTCTGTGTAATAGACACCGGCATTCCAGTTAAAATTAGTTTGCTGACCTCTCAAGCCTGCTTCAACTGTTTTTGCTACGACATCATCCAAAGGTGGATCTGCCAAAAATGCATTTGGATAAGCACATGGTGAGCTCGGCTCTGCACAAGTCAATTCTGACGCTGTTGGTGCCCGATTTGACTCACTATAGCTACCAAAAATGTTTAAATTATCTTGAATCGCATACGTTACACCAACAGAAGGATTAAAACGTGTAAATACATGCTTGTCACCCGTTTCATTTAAATTTTGTTGTCCACCTTCACTCGTACCTGAAATATCAATTTCGATACGGTTATAACGTCCACCGACTGTTAAAGCTAGCTTATCTGTCAATGACATTGTATTGGTGAAAAATAGGCTATAAGTTTCAGATTTAATTTTACCATCAACAACCGTTTCATCGACTATTACTCCAGTTCCATCCGTTCCACGAGTATCAGTGAATCGGGCAATTTCTGCAGATGATGAATGCTTAACATCTGAACGATCGTAGGTTGCGCCAACTATCAACTGATTTTCTTTATTGAATAAATCCTTAAGAAATGTAGATTGCAAACCAAAACCATAACTGTCTTGCTTAGTTTCACTATAATTATTTAACGCTACAAAATCGTCATTAGCAAAACCGAAGGCAGCAGCATCTGTAATAAAGCTGTCTCTTATACACATCTCCGAGCCCACGAGACTAGGCATGATCT
>CAJXPP010000198.1 GCA_913058195.1 uncultured Gammaproteobacteria bacterium
AGCAACGGTTATTGAAACCATTTTCGAAAACCGTTTCATGCATGTTTCCGAGTTGCAGCGCATGGGCGCGGATATCAGCCTGGAAGGTCACACGGCCATGGTGCGTGGACGTGAGCGTCTGACGGCGGCGCCGGTGATGGCGACCGATTTGCGTGCCTCGGCCGGACTCGTGCTGGCCGCGCTGGCTGCCGAGGGCGAGACGGATGTGCGCCGTATTTATCATATTGATCGCGGTTATGAATGTATTGAAGAAAAATTACAGCAGCTTGGCGCGAAGATACGCCGTGTGCCAGGTTGAGTAGGGAATAAAAATGCCAAACACATTAACTTTAGCATTGTCTAAAGGCCGAATTTATAAAGAAACCTTACCGTTATTAAAAGCGGCAGGTATTGAGCCAATTGATGATCCAGAAACAAGTCGGAAATTGATTTTAGATACTAATCAACCTGATGTGCGCTTAATTATCGTTCGGGCCTCAGATGTACCTAGCTATGTTGAGTATGGCGGTGCAGATCTAGGTGTTGCCGGAAAAGATGTGTTGCTAGAACACCCCCATGCAGAGTTGTATGAGCCGGTTGATCTACGTATAGCTTGTTGCAAACTAATGACCGCTGGACGTGTTGATGACGTTAAGAAAAAAGGTCGTTTAAAGGTTGCAACTAAGTTTGTTGAAAGCACTCGTCAGTTTTATGCTGAAAAAGGCCAACAGGTAGATATTATTAAACTCTATGGCTCAATGGAGTTAGCACCTTTAGTGGGACTAGCAGACCGCATTGTTGATGTGGTTGATACTGGAAATACATTACGTGCTAATGGCCTTATACCAATGGAACATATTGCAGATATTAGTTCACGATTAGTAGTCAATAAAGCATCGATGAAAATGAAGCATGCACGAATCCAGAAATTTATTTCAGATATTCGTGGTGCAATAGAAGCACAAGAAAATGACTGATATAAAACAATTAAATAGTAATGATAGTGGATTCCAACAACAACTAGATGATTTGTTGGCATGGGAATCTGTGTCGGATAATGCTGTAGAGAGCATAGTAAAAGAGATACTGTTTGAAGTTAAGACAAAAGGGGATCAAGCTGTAATCGACTATAGTTGTCGTTTTGATCGCTTAGATGTGACGTCGATGGCTGAACTAGAAATTCCACTATCTCGTGCAGAAGCTGCACTAAAAAATATTCCACAACAGCAACGAGAAGCCTTAGAAACTGCAGCAGATCGGGTTCGTAGTTATCATGAACACCAAAAACAGGACTCTTGGACTTATACAGAAGCTGATGGCACAATTCTAGGTCAGCAAATTACAGCATTAGACCGTGCAGGCTTGTATGTGCCGGGTGGCAAAGCAGCATATCCTTCATCAGTGCTGATGAATGCTATTCCAGCTAAAGTAGCGGGTGTTTCAGAACTTATTATGGTTGTACCAACACCAGATGGCATTGTTAATGAATTAGTGCTGGCAGCGGCGGCTATTGCGGGTGTTGATCGGATCTTTACTATTGGTGGTGCTCAAGCTGTTGCCGCTTTAGCTTATGGAACTGAAACAATTCCTCAAGTTGATAAAATTGTAGGTCCTGGCAATATTTTTGTGGCGACTGCAAAAGGCATGGTTTTCGGTACAGTTGGTATTGATATGATTGCAGGACCATCAGAAATTTTAATTATTTGTGATGGTAAAACAGATCCTGAATGGATTGCGATGGATTTATTCTCACAAGCTGAGCATGATGAAGATGCACAATCAATTCTAATTTCACCTGATGCTGAGTTCTTGACGCAGGTAGAAAAAGCGATTGAACGTTTGCTGCCTACAATGGAACGCAAAGATATTATTTCGACATCGCTGGCTGATCGAGGTGCATTGATTAAGGTTAAAGACCTTGATGAAGCGGTTGAAGTTGCTAACTTTATTGCTCCTGAGCATTTAGAATTATCTGTCGATGAGCCAATGGAAATGTCCAAAAAAATACGCCATGCAGGTGCCATTTTTATGGGACGTTATACAGCAGAAGCATTAGGTGACTATTGTGCAGGGCCAAATCATGTTTTACCTACATCACGAACAGCGCGGTTTAGTTCGCCATTGGGAGTGTATGACTTTCAAAAACGTTCTAGCTTAATTCAAGTGTCTGAGCAAGGCGCACAAACTCTAGGTAAAACTGCTTCTATTCTTGCTCGAGGTGAAAGCCTAACGGCTCATGCTCGTTCAGCTGAATACCGTTTAAAAGATTAAGATGAGTCAGTTTTGGAGTCCTATTGTTCACGACTTAGAACCCTATATACCTGGTGAACAACCTAAAGTAGCGAATTTAATTAAACTCAATACTAATGAAAACCCATATGGGCCATCTCCAAAAGTATTAGAGGCTATTCGTCTAGGGGTGAGCGATCAACTTCGCTTATACCCGGATCCCAATGCTACAGAGCTCAAGCAAACAATAGCCGACTACTATAATGTAGATAAAAATCAGGTATTTGTTGGTAATGGGTCTGATGAAGTATTAGCACATATTTTTCATGCTTTATTTCAGCATAATGCCCCACTACTATTTCCAGATATTACTTATAGTTTTTATCCTGTGTATTGCAAACTTTATGAGATTGATTATCAAACGGTTCCATTGAATGACAGTTTAGAAATATCGCTACAAGATTATTCGACCAATAATGCCGGCATTATCTTTCCTAATCCAAATGCACCGACAGGATGTTTATTATCCTTGAATGAGATTGAGACATTATTAAAGCGTAATACCAATAGTGTTGTTGTTGTTGATGAGGCCTATATAGATTTTGGTGGTGAAACAGCAATATCTTTGGTTGACCAATACCCTAATTTATTAGTGACACAAACCTTATCTAAGTCACGTTCTTTAGCAAGTTTACGGATTGGCTTGGCAATAGGCCATAAGGATCTTATTGAAGCATTAGTAAGAGTAAAAGACAGTTTCAATTCATATCCCCTGGACAGTCTTTCGATAAAAGCAGGTGTTGAAGCATTTAAGGATCAGCCTTATTTTGAACAAAGCTGTCAAAAAATAATCGCAAGTCGTCAATGGCTGACACAAGAGCTAATAGATATCGGTTTTGAGGTATTACCTTCTAGTGCGAACTTTATTTTTGTACGACATCCAGACTATGATGCGTCGACATTAGCATCAGGTTTACGTCAGCAGGCGCTGATTGTTCGTCACTTTAAAAATCAAAGAATCAAGCAATACTTAAGGATTACGGTTGGAACGAATGAAGAAAATCAGCAGCTTCTAGCGGTACTGGATTCTTTAGTTTAATGTTTTGTCTTTAACACTGAGTAGCTCTTTTAAACGAGTTAAATCCGTTTCATGTTTTGCTGCAATTTGAGCCTTCGCTTTTATTGCTTTATCAATAGATTGTATTGAATCCTGGATAGCTTTTTGAGTATTTTCTAGGTGTTTCTTGAGGCTTTCGCTCAATACTTCTCCGTTGATTTCTGATTCTGCTGCTACAGTTTGAAGCTCGAGTAAGCGCTGCTTGTGTTTGGCTAAAGCTATTTTGATATCTTCTATTTCACTTTGTCGGTAGTGAAGATCAGCATTACGCGATTTGAGAAACACTTGTTCTGTTGGATAGCGTGCGATTAAATTTCTATCTTTAGCACGCTGCTCGGCTTTTTTTATTCTAACAGCCTCAATTTTTTGCCGTTTTTTCTGTTTGATATCTTCGACACGCTTTTGTTCTTTTTGTATCTTAATGAGATCAGTACGTGTATAGACGCGCTCTATTAACCGTAGTGATGAATCATCTAAGACATCGTAACCTCGTTGGGCAGCATAAGGAGGAAGGCTCTTACTCATTGTCGATACGCCATCCCTATCAAGGAATCGGTATATCTTGCCAGCATAAGAGTTTATGCTAGTAAGCGCTAATAATAAGCTTAGTAAAGTCATATTAAATATTTTCATAGAGCTCATTCTATAAGGAGTTAGTCAAAAGGTGAACCTTCTTGAACACTTAGTCTTATTTTTAGTGTCTTTAGTTGCAAACACGTTTTCTGCTTTTAGTGGTGGAGGGGCTGGACTGATACAGTTTCCTTTGCTTATTTTCCTGGGTTTAACGTTTACCATGGCACTTGCGACGCATAAGGTTGCTAGTGTTGCTTTAGGACTTGGTGCGGTAATACGCTATATGGCAAGCAGTCATCTAGAGCGTCATTTCATATTGATTATTTTACTTTTTGGCCTACCAGGGGTAATTATTGGTAGTCGAATGGTATTATTTATTCCTGAAAATATTGCCATTTTTGCGTTAGGAGTATTAACAGGCAGTTTAGGTTTTTACTCGATCTTTAAACCAACACTCGGACAAAATTATCAGCCTAAGCGACGAGATATTCGAGGCCTGTCTCTTATACACATCTGACGCTGCCGAC
>CAJXPP010000199.1 GCA_913058195.1 uncultured Gammaproteobacteria bacterium
ATAAGTTTAATGCTATTTTTGCTTTTGTTTATTTTAACAACAGCAATTTCCCGTCAAATAAAAGGCCGTTATCCTTTGTTTTAAGTCACTGTTTATAGAGTGATTTTATGGGCTCTTATTTACAAAGTAACAAAGCACTTAGTTACTAGTCTATGAAGTAGCTACATTCACACATTCATGTGCTGTAAAAGAACCCCATACTGACACAGCAGGAGTATAAATAAACTATGGATATTCACACTATTGTTTCTGTCATCCTGCTTCTTATTGGTGTAGGTGTATTGGCTATCGTTCTAGCTCGTTTCGTACCTATTCCCTATACATTATTATTAGTTGTACTGGGGTTTTTTCTATCCTTATTCATTGTGGAACTTGGTATAGACACAGGTGTGCGTGCAAGTAACTTTCAGGACATAATTTTATTTATACTGTTGCCAATATTAATATTTGAAGCTGCATTCGTTTTAGACAGTAAGCTTTTGTTCAAATATTTACCCAATGTACTCACTCTTGCGACCATGGGCCTGCTCATTTCTACCCTTGTTATAGCTATTTTTCTTTACTATGGTATCAATCATCCGGGCTTTCCCTTTATCGCAGCTTTATTAACAGGCGTTGTTATTTCAGCCACTGATCCTGTTGCGGTTGTAGGTCAACTAAAAGCGTTAAAAGCACCTGCAGACTTAAACGTTTTGATTGAAGGTGAAAGCCTATTTAATGATGCAACTGCAATTGTTTTATTTGGCATTATTCTTAGTATTGCTTTAGGCCAAAGCGAACCAGATCTAGCTTCTGCAATAATCATCTTTATTAAAGTATTTTTTGGTGGGATTATTATTGGTAGTGTGTTGGGATATATTACAGCACTAGTAGTGAAATTAATTGAGACATCAGTACCGCATTTAGTCGTTATTACGCTGTTTCTTGCTTATGGAACATTTTACCTAGCTGAACACATAATGCACGTATCAGGTATTGTCGCGGTGATGTTTGCTGCCTTGTTGTTTAAAAAATCAGCACATAATCAACTAAAAGATGTTCACAGCGGATTACACGGTATATGGGAATCACTTGGTTTTATAGCTAATATTTTTGTTTTTGTATTACTCGGATTAGTGGTTAGCCTTAATATGTTTACAGAAATGTGGCTGGCAATATTACTCGCGATAATGGGTGCTTTTATTGCACGAGTTTCAGCAGTCTATATTTCAGTATGGGTAAACCGTTTTATTATTGGTCAACCTATTAATCACAAATACCCACCTATAATGATTTGGGGAGGATTACGAGGAGCAGTCACCATTGCATTAGTATTGTCATTACCTACAGAATTAGCCTATTGGTGGACGATTCAATCAATAGGGTTTGGCATTGTACTATTCACACTTATCGTCCAAGCAACCACCACACCTATATTAGTTAGAAAACTAAAAATATGACCATCGGCTGCTTAGTTATTAACGAGTTCCACGCAGGCGCTCAGCATTTCTGCGTAAACCTCATCAGCAGATAAGTTTAATGGAGTGAGATAGACCTGCTCTGCAACGGTCAGTAGATCAGTACGGCCTTGCCCATCTTGATATAGCTTTTTTACATTTTGTTCAAACTGTGACCAATCATCGCCTTCTGTGAGACGAAGTGTTTGAACCTGACGAGCAGTATGGGCTTGAAATTCACAGCTTGCTATAGTCAGAGGAGGCGTTTGCTCTGCGCGTGTTAGCGAACAAAATAATAGTGTTAAACCAAGCAATATTTTTATAGTGTGTTTAATAAAGTTTCTCATTATAGATCTTTATGACTATTAAATTAATGCCATTTATTTTGCCATACTTTTAACAACTGAGCCATCATATAGAGGGGATGAATCAAACGATGTCTCCACGATTATCAATAGCTCCTCCATACCTATCATTACGCAACTTACCGCCAAAACCCTTGAGTTATTAGATAAATGGCGTAAAAAATTGTTATCAACATTATAGCTAGTTAACTCACAGTTATTGTTTCTTCAATGCAAGAAACAGTGATTCTCAGCTGCTACATCATTATTAATAATTAAGCCAGATTTTTGTGTTTCTATTTGCTACAATCGGTGCTTTGTAATTAACTTTAGCAAGGACCTATTCATGTCATCCGTATTCAATTTTAGTGCAGGACCAGCCATGTTGCCGCAAGCCGTTTTAAAGCAGGCACAACAAGAATTTCTAGATTGGAATGGTTCAGGCATGAATGTCATGGAAATGAGTCATCGCGGCAAAGAGTTCATGTCCATTGCAGCCAAAGCTGAAGCAGATCTGCGTGAAGTAATGCAAATTCCTGATAATTACAAAGTACTGTTTTTACAAGGCGGCGCATCGAGTCAATTTGCTGCTATCCCGATGAACTTATTACGTGGCAAAAAAACAGCTGATTACTTCAACACTGGTCAATGGTCTAAGAAAGCTATTTCAGAAGCTAAAAAATTCTGTGATGTGAATATTGTTGCCAGCTCTGAAGATGAAAACTTTTCAACCGTGCCTGAAAAAGACACGTGGAACTTAAATCCAGATGCCGCTTATGTGCATTACACTACCAATGAAACCATTGGCGGTGTTGAGTTTGATGCTATTCCTGATGTAGGTGATGTGCCTCTTGTTGTTGATATTTCATCAACGATCTTATCTCGTCCTGTTGATGTATCTAAGTTCGCACTTATCTATGCTGGCGCCCAAAAGAATGTTGGTCCAGCAGGATTAACTATCGTGATTGTACGTGATGACTTAATTGGTGATGTGCTTGCTGGCACACCCACCATGTTTGATTATAAAGTCCAAGCTGATAATGACTCCATGTACAACACCCCACCAACCTATGCTTTATACCTTTCTGGCTTAGTATTCCAGTGGGTGAAAGACTTAGGTGGCTTGCCTGCAATGGGAGAAATTAACAAACGCAAAGCAGATAAATTATATGCTGCGATCGATGACTCTGGCTTCTATCAAAACCCCGTAACACCAAAATACCGTTCATGGATGAATGTACCTTTTACCTTGAATGATGCCTCTCTCGATGCAGACTTCTTAGCAGGTGCAAAAGAAGCCGGTTTATTAACGCTGAAAGGTCATCGTAGTGTCGGTGGTATGCGTGCAAGTATTTATAACGCAATGCCAGAAGAGGGTGTAGATACCTTAATCAGCTACATGCAGGAATTTGCTAAATCTCATAGTTAAAAACATAAAAAATATGCTCTTTTGTCATTATAAGGTAATAACAATCTAATTAATTTAAGGTGGTATATATGTACAAGATCTTAACGCTTAATAATATTTCAGTTACTGGTTTAGACCGACTGTCACGTGAGCGATATGAAATTGCATCAGAGATTACACATCCTGATGCTGTGCTTGTACGATCCTTTAAGATGCATGATTGGGAAGTGCCTGCGACACTTCAAGCGATTGGCCGTGCTGGTGCCGGTGTTAATAATATTCCTGTTGACCAAATGACAGCAAAAGGTATCCCGGTGTTTAATGCACCTGGTGCCAACTCCAATGCTGTTCAAGAATTAGTGTTAACTGGGATGTTATTAAGTGCCCGTAATATATGTCCTGCATGGGAATTTGCCCGTCAGTTAGAAGGTGATGATGCCACCATTAGTAAACAAGTTGAAGCTGGCAAAAAAGACTTCGTAGGTTTTGAATTACCGGGTAAAACAATCGGCGTTGTCGGCCTTGGCGCTATTGGTATTAAAATAGCCAATACCGCTATTGCTTTAGGCATGCGAGTGATTGGTTATGATCCTAAAATTACAGTGCAAGGTGCGTGGAAATTATCACACGAAGTTGAACAAGCAGGCAGTGTTGATGATTTACTCTGTCATTGTGACTTTGTCACTTTTCATGTGCCATTGGTTGATGGCACGAAGAATATGATCAATGCAGAGCGTTTGGTCAATATGCGTGACAATGTCACCATCTTGAACTTCTCACGTGCTGGTATCGTCAATGATGATGCAGTAGTACAAGCTTTAGACAGTGGCAAAGTCAATGCCTATGTCTGTGATTTCCCCAGTAATTTACTCAAAAACCACCCTAAAGTCGTCACACTACCTCACTTGGGTGCATCAACCATGGAAGCAGAAGATAATTGCGCCATCATGGTTGCTGACCAAATTAAAGACTATCTTGAAAGCGGCAATATCAGTAACTCAGTCAACTTCCCAACCATTAAAATGGCGAAACTACCAGATCAATATCGTCTAACCATTGCCCATCAAAATATCCCCAATATTATTGGCCCTATCACCAATGCCATTGCGAAGGCAGAAGTCAATATTTTAGATATGCTTAATAAATCCCTTAATGATGCTGCTTATACATTGATTGATACCTGTCTCTTATACACATCTCCGAGCCCACGAGACTAGGCATGATCTC
>CAJXPP010000200.1 GCA_913058195.1 uncultured Gammaproteobacteria bacterium
TCTACACAGAGTAGATCGTCGGCAGCGTCAGATGTGTATAAGAGACAGGAATTAGAGAAATCATTCCCGTTAAAATACGTTTTATTTTTGGTTCTAGTGCTGCTCGATAGATAAGAGAACGATCTAATTTAACTATGTCAGGGCTTAACTCCCAAATTCGGTCAAAGTTAGAATGACCAGCGCCAAAATCATCAATTGCGATTAAGCATCCCATTTCTCTAAAGTGCTTAATTATCTCTAATATATAGCCTTTATCATCAATTTTACTTTCTAGAATTTCAATAACAATACGATGAGGAGGAATACCAGCTATAGAAAGCAACTCAGTCATAAAACCAGGTTTAGGTTTCTCAATTGACAAACTCACAGAATCTAAATTAAGAAACAACCATTCACCAGAGGTATTTTGTCTTGTAAAATTATGTATGTGTACTTTACGACAGAGTCGATCTAAGATTAAACGTTCACTCATTGACTGAGGGAGAGAGAACAGTTCTTCAGGTGAGTAGATGCTATCATCTGCATTTGAAGCCCTAATAAGGGCTTCAAAGCCAACAGCTCGACGGTGAGGAAGGCTGATAATTGGCTGAAATGCACTTCTTAATGTATGTTCTTTATAGATCTCTGCATACTCATTATCCATGTTCTAGTTGCCAACTTATCTCATTTAAAAAAATACACATCGGTATTGAAAGTTTCATGAATCACTCAGCCAGCCAATTGCTTTCATACGGCTAAAAAACACTTGTGAAACAAAGTCTTCCGTTCGTAGCACTGCTTTATCTACTTCTTTTTTTGCGGTTTGTTCACAGCGAATAAGAAAGGCTGTTTTGGCTTTAATCAAGGCGTGCTGCTCTGAAATATAGTTTGCTAATAGCACTTTTTCACTATTGGTAATATCCATTTTAGCACCCACGAGGTTAACCAATATTCTTGGGTATTCTCTATCTTGAAGAATTGCTACGCCTTCTCGGATAGCGACCATGCGTTCTGAAAAATTAACAATCCCAATGTATTCCACCTCGATTATTTCATTCCCAATATCTAATTTAAACTCATAACTCATCTGTAAACCTTCTTTAGTTGAATTTGTACTTTTACGCTACTTTTTTTGCGTGGAGATCATGTAAGAAGTGAATCACTTTAGAACGATAATGGTTATATTCTATGTCGTCTGATAAATCCAAGCGTTTTCTTGGTCGATCTAAGTTAACTTCGAGTACCTCACCAATTGTTGCTGCAGGTCCGTTAGTCATCATGACAATTTTATCTGAAAGTAATACAGCTTCATCAACATCATGCGTGATCATTATTACGGTATTATTAAGATCTGATTGGATCTCCATCAATGAATCCTGCAAATGAGCACGAGTCAACGCATCCAAAGCTCCAAATGGTTCATCCATTAATAACACTTTGGGTTCCATAGCCAAGGCGCGTGCGATACCAATACGCTGCTTCATACCACCGGATAGTTCTGCTGGCAATTTGTCTTTAGCATGACTCATGTGTACTAACTCAATATTGTGATTAATCCAGTTTTTCATCTCCTGTTTAGATTTTTTACCTTTAAACACCGACTTCACCGCTATTTCTACATTTTCATAGGCTGTTAACCACGGAAATAATGAATGGTTTTGAAACACAATCGCCCTATCAGGACCGGGCTCATTTACCTCCTTGCCTTGAAGAATAACGCCCCCTTCTGTTGCTTGATAAAGGCCGCCGACAATATTCATAACCGTAGATTTTCCACAACCTGAATGTCCTATAATGCTGACGAACTCTCCCTTACCTATTTTAAGATTTACATTATCTAGTGCCTTAAATGGGCCATTAGCGGTTGGGAATTCGATACTAACATGATCGATATTTAAATATTTTTCCATGATTATTTCCTAGCGTATTACTGAATTTTTGTCATAAGAGAAGAATTTTTGCATCATTAACATGACGCGATCTAACATGAAACCTAGAATACCTATAGTGATGACAGCAACCATAATTCTACCTAGAGATGCTGAACTACCATTTTGAAACTCATCCCATATAAACTTGCCTAATCCAGGATTCTGAGCCAACATTTCTGCTGCAATTAATACCATCCAACCGATACCTAATGAAATTCTTAAACCGGTAAAGATCATTGGAATTGATGATGGAATAACTATTTTTATTACTGTTGTTACATAGTTAAGCCTCAGTACTCGCCCAACATTGATAAGATCTCTATCAATTGATGAAACACCCACTGCTGTATTTATCAAGGTTGGCCATAATGAACACAAGGTTACTGTAATGGCTGAAGTGACAAATGCCTTGGCAAACATGGGGTCATCAGATACATAGACAGCACTCACGACCATGGTCACTATGGGCAGCCATGCTAACGGTGATATCGGTTTGAATATTTGAATAAGTGGGTTCAATGCAGAATAAAGTGTATTACTCAAACCACTGACGACGCCTATAGGTATAGCAATGATACTGGCAATTAAAAACCCTACAAAGACCGTCCATAAACTCGTTAAGATTTGATCAAAAAATGTTTCTTTACCAGTATAAGACCTTACTTTTATGACCGCGTCAGGGTTCTTAGCTAATTTTTTAGCATTTCGAACATCCTGTCTTTCATGAAATTTCACTTCTTTTTCACGCTCAACATAATGTTCGTCAATCAAATTAGAAGCTTGTTCCCACACCTGAACAGGACCAGGAACCTGACCTAAGCTTGTCACCACCTTGGCTGCACCAACATGCCACATTCCTAAGAATATAAGAATGGCCAGCATGGGTATTCCCACCATTTTCATCAACTCTTGCAACTGTTGCTTGGGAGGTTCACCGGCTACTAACTTTACAAGTGGTATAAACCAAGTGAAACCTGATAGTTCTAAACTATTAATTATTTTATCTTTCATAATATTCTTTTATTTGCCAATTAATATTCGACTTGCCTAAAGGTTAATCTAGGCAAGCCGAAATGAGACACTTAGGAAGTCTTACTTAATTACTTCATCTCCTTTTAAACCAATTGGGAATTGTTCTAAATAGGCATTTGGTTTTGTACCATCGTAGACAATGCTATCGATAAACTCAGTTTGTGGTGCTTTGAAGCCTGTTTCTGTTGTAAAGTCAGGGAAATCTTTTGCATCCACCTTACCTTCAGCAATCAATTCTTTAGCTGCAATAGCATAAATATCTGGACGATAGACTTTCTTAGCCATATCCATAAACCAAGAATCAGATTTTGGTTCAGAAATTTGTCCCCAACGACGCATTTGGCTCAAATACCAAACGGCATCACTGTAGTACGGGTACGTTGCGTTATGACGGTAGAATGTATTGAAATCAGGCACTTCACGCACATCACCTTTTTCATATTCAAATGTGCCTGTCATACTGTTTGCAATAACGTCGTAATCCGCACCGACATAATTACTTTGAGACAGAATTTTTACTGCTTCAGGACGATTGCCATTGTCGTTCGCATCTAGCCACTCTGCAGCTCGAATTAATGATTTCACCACTGCAATATGCGTATTTGGGTTTGCATCAGCCCATGTTTGGCTCACACCAAAAACTTTCTCTGGATTATTTTTCCAAATTTCATAATCAGTAATAACAGGAACGCCAATCCCTTTGAATACGGCTTGTTGATTCCATGGTTCACCTACACAATAACCATAGATTGTTCCGGCCTCCATTGTTGAAGGCATTTGCGGTGGCGGAGTAACAGATAATTTGGCCTCAGCATCAATTGTACCGCTGGTATCGCCTTTATGTGGTGCATAATAACCTGGATGAATACCGCCTGCTGCCAACCAATAACGCAATTCATAATTATGGGTTGATACAGGGAAAACCATGCCCATATTAAAAGGCTTACCTTCATTTCTATACTTTTCAACGACAGGTTTTAAAGCTGAAGCACTAATTGGGTGTACAGGCTTACCGTCTTTCATAGGAACATTTGGCTTCATTTGACTCCAAATATCATTAGAAACAGTGATCGCATTGCCATTTAAATCCATACTGAACGCAGTGATGATATCCGCTTTAGTACCAAAACCAATCGTCGCTCCTAAAGGTTGACCTGCAAGCATATGAGCACCATCGAGCTGTCCATCAATTACACCATCGAGCAATACCTTCCAGTTGGCTTGAGCTTCTAAAGACACATACAGACCTTCATCTTCAAAAAAGCCTTTTTCATACGCAATCGCCAACGGTGCCATATCCGTTAATTTAATAAAACCAAATTTCAAATCTTCTTTTTCTAACTCGCCGGGAGCGGCATAAGTAGTTCCAAAAGGTAATATACCAGCAGCTATAGCGAAGCTTGCTGCCGTCAATATTTTTACAACCTTCCGATGTGAAAAAAGGGGTAAACTTCTGTCTCTTATACACATCTG
>CAJXPP010000201.1 GCA_913058195.1 uncultured Gammaproteobacteria bacterium
ATTTTGACTACTGGAAAAGAGATTATTGGTATAAACAGCAACTGTAGCAATAGCTAAAATAGCTAGAATTGTGGCGAATGCCCACAATTTTAGTAAACTACTAATACTCCATGTCTTAAACATTTGTAACTCCTTTACACATGCTCAAATTCCTTCTTCTTTTTCTTGAAGCAACATATTCCATTTAAATGACTTAATAGCTTTATTTTCAAACCGTGTTAACCAAATTTTATGCATTGCCTGATGCTCAACCTCATCATAGTTGACATTGACATCTATACCTATATTTAACCCTTTTAATGATTCAAGGCCGTCAATAATAGTTTCTTTATTAATCTCACCTTTAACAGCAATCAAACCCTGATGGAATATTTTAGCAATAATAAAGCCTTCTAAAGATACCTCATTAGGAATAAGAGTAGTATCAAACTCCTGTAGTGAGTTTGTATACTCTTCAATGATAGGTAGTTGGGCACTTAACTCTGGTACAACCTGCGTCACCACAACACGGTTACTAATATCACCTAAAGCGTTCTTCAATGAGTAACTACCAACAAAAGAAACATTTATAAACCATGTTTCGGGTAACTCACTTTGAAGTAATTCAATGAATTTTGCTGCTGGCGCACAACTCCCGCCCATAATCACTACTTTTGGTGGAATAGGTGCATCAATTATAGCAACGACCGCATCTTCAACATTCAAAGTATTTCTAGTATAACGCCCGTGAATTAAAGAGTCTGACTGGGTAAACCCGTGTCGCTTGAAAGCATCAATAACACCTTGATAAACAGCATCACCAAAGCCATCACGCTGAGTAAAAAAAGCAATATCCTGTGGCTTAAAACCTACTTGGAGCAATCCATTGACTATCTCATTCGTCTCTTCAGCATAACTTGGCCGATAATTAATAATATAGCGGTTAGCCGGATCTGTTCTTAATACATCCCCCCCTGAGAGTGCGCCAAATAGTAATGTTTGTTTTGCTTTAGCAATAGGCACGGTAACAATGGCTGTTGGCGTACCAACATTACCTATGACAGCAAGCACACCATCATTATCGATTAAAGAGTGCATATTTGATGCTGCACGTTCTGGCTCATAACCATCATCACGAACAATGAATTCTAATAAGCGGTTTTGGACCCCGCCCATATCATTAACAAGCTTGAAATAACTTTCTATCCCCACTCTCAGATCGTTACCTAGGGCAGCTGATGGCCCCGTTAAAGCGGCCGACATTCCAACTTTAATATTATTATCTGACAGTAGAATTGGGGAATTAATGAGCAAACATAAACTCACTAAAATATTAGTAAAATTATACTTAGTCATTGTTGTTGTCTTCACTCTCAGTTTTAGACTTAGTATCACCTTCCATTAAAATTCGGTGGGCAGCACCATCCATATCGTCATATTGACCACTTTTAACCGCCCAAAAGAATATTGCAACACCAACAATACCAAGCAATAACATGCCAGGTAATAAACCATATATTACTTCCATCTATATTACCTTCTTAAATAAACGTCTTATTCTTGCTGCATTAGCAATAACCAATAATGAACTAATCGGCATTGTTATTGCTGCAACAAGAGGGTCGACTAGTGCCATCATTGCAAGCGGCACCATAATAATATTGTATGTAATAGATAATACAATATTCTGCTTAACTGTGCGCAAGGTTCTACTTGCTAACTGTCTCGCCTCGGCTACTTTGTTTAACTCGTTATGAGACAGAACAATATCAGCACTTTCAATTGAAACATCCGTTCCTGAGGCAAGTGCTATTCCAACATCAGCTTGAATCAATGCCGGTGCATCATTAACACCATCCCCCACCATCGCAACTATTTCACCCTGCTGCTGCAGTTTTTTAATCGTGTCAGCTTTGTCTTTTGGCAATACTTCTGCAAAGCGATTAATATCACCAAAGGGTTTGGTAATAGCTGAAACAACAGCATGTCGGTCGCCACTTAATACAGTGATATTAATATTTTGTAATCGCAAATTACGAATCATTTCAGTGGCCTCAGCACGAAGCTCATCAGCTAGACCAATTAAGCCAGTAATAACACCATCAATCGCTATATAAATACAACTGGTTCCCTGCAGCTCAAGCTCATCAGCATACTGTGAATACTGAGTGTCCAACTCAATACCGTTTTTAGAAAGCCAAACTCCCGTTCCAACCATAATTTTTTTATTAGTAACGATTGCCTCTACACCTTGTCCTGGTGATGCTCTGAATTTAGAGATAGTTGAAATGACTATTGACTTTAGCTTTGCTTCATCACTTATTGCTTTTGCAATACTATGCTCAGAGTTCTGCTCAACGGATGCTGCAAACTCTAATAGCTGCTGTTCGGAATAAGCTGAAAAGCTATAAATGTTCACAACACGCAGTTGACCTTGCGTTAAGGTGCCTGTTTTATCAAAAACAAAATGACTTACATTTGATAATAATTCTAATGCAGCCCCTTGTTTCACTAAAATGCCGCGGTTAGCGCCAACTCCAGTAGCAACGGCAACTGACATAGGTGTTGCTAATCCAAAGGCACAAGGACAGGTAATGATCAGCACAGATGTTGCTGTCAATAATGCCAATTCAAAGTCAACTTGGTACCAGTAGATAAATGTTAAAGCTGCTAAGCTTAATGTGATTACCACAAACCAGGGCACAATCTTATCTGCCGTACATTGTATAGGTGCTTTTGAGGCCTGCGCATCCTCCATTAAACCTACAATTTTTGCTAGTGCGGTATTACGTAATACTTGCTGGACTTTAACGGTAAAAGCTCCTTCACCATTAATACTGCCAGCCACAACTTTATCGTTAACATGCTTAATAACTGGCAAGGCTTCACCCGTTAGCATTGATTCATCTACGGCACTTTCACCATCAACAATCACACCATCGACAGGGACTTTTTCTCCTGGCTTAACCAGCACATCATCATCAATTTTTACAGACCGAATTGGACGTACTAAAGGGCCTTCCTCGGTCATTACTGTTGCTAGTTTGGGCTGTAACTCTAATAAACGGCTTGTTGCTGACAATGCTTCACGTTTTGAAATAGCTTCTAAATATCGGCCAACTAAAATGACAAATAGGAAATTAACCACAGTATCAAAGTACACGTGTCCACTAACTGATCCATTAACTGTCACGTAAGTAGAATAAGTATAGGTTGCTGTTGCACCAATTGCTATGGGTAAATCCATCGTTAAATAACGATGCCGTAAACCAATAGTCGCATTACGTAAAAAAGGGTAACCCGCATAAAGTAAGGTTGGCGTTGCAATTAAAAAGCCAATCCAGTGAAACCAGTTTTTAAACTCGCCATCATCAGCGCCACTATAGAGTGCAATTGAAACCCACATAAGGTTCATCATTGCAAAACCAGCAAATGCCATCCGATAAAGTAGCCCTCGATGACTTCGTGCTAATGTGCCTTCAGCAGTATCCGCATCAAAGGGTGTGGCTGCATAACCAATATGTGAAAGTGAGCTTAGAAAAGTTGATAAAGGAGCAGCCGTATTATCCCACTTCAAGCGTAAACGTTTTGAAGTCAAATTAACCTCAGCAGAAATAACGCCCACTTGCGTAGCTAAGGAATGCTCGATTAACCAAGCACATGCTGCACAATGAATGCCTTCGACTAATAGGTTAATAGTACGGATATCATCTAAACTATCGATGTAATCTGCTTGAACTTCATCAAGATCATAAGAACTTAACTCTTCAGATATTTCCGGAGGAGGTGCTAGAACCCCTCCCTCAGGTGTCTTCTGGTAAAAACTTTGTAAGCCTGCATTATGAATTGTCAGGCAAACACTTTGACAGCCAAAACAGCAAAACTCATGCTTATTGCCAGCAACTGTCGATGCAAACATTCCCGGTTGTTCAACTGGCAAACTACAGTGATAGCAACTTATAGACAAGGTAGTAAACACTCATATTGGCACATCAAAACCGTATAGTATATATGATGTATTTTAATCAGAAATAGCCTTAAGGCTTAATATTTACTCGTTTTGTGACTAGGAACTCATGCTCTCCATGTTTTGCTACTACAATAACGTCCCATATTCCTGGTAATGGAAAACTGATCTCAGCTTCATACATTCCTGGCTGGCTAGGTGTCATTGTTTCAGAGAAATCAGCTCGGGCATCAGAAGGTCTATAGGCATTCATTACCACTGAACTCAGTGCTAAGCGTGCTGAGTTTTTTCCTTGTAGCAACACCTCATACGTTTGGTGTTGATTAACCCGTGTTGTTGCTGGTGTCATTATCAGACCAGTCCAACCTCTGTCTCTTATACACATCTCCGAGCCCACGAGACT
>CAJXPP010000202.1 GCA_913058195.1 uncultured Gammaproteobacteria bacterium
ACGAGATCATGCCTAGTCTCGTGGGCTCGGAGATGTGTATAAGAGACAGGGTGAGCATCGTGAATTTGAAGCTCACGAACACGGTATTGCCGAAATAAATTGGGTGATGAAAGGGCAGGATTTAAGCTTATCTTTACATTCGCCGGTCATGAATATGCTAGGTTTTGAGCATAGGCCTCAGAATGAGCATGAAAACAAGCAGCTTACTCTGCTCATGGCAACATTAACTAGTCCAGATACGATTATTGAGTTAAAGGGCGGACAATGCACCTTATTATCTTCAAATATTGCAAACCCTTTTGTGACAATAGAACAAGATGAGGAAGGTAAGTCTAGCTTCGATGAAGAAAGCCATTATGAGCACAATGATATTATTGTAGAGTATAATTTCCTGTGTCAGCATCCCTTACAGCTTGAAACGCTTAATATAAAATTATTCGATGCATTTGCCGGTTTTGAATTAATTCATGTCCAGTGGATTGTGAATGGTATTCAAAGAGGGGTTACACTTAATCACGATAATCATCTGTTAAAGGTTCGTTAAAATGCCATTAAGCAAAACTAAACTCGATAAAATTATCACTAAAGCAGAAAATAATTGTGTCGAGTCTGGTGGAAAGTTGACCACGAAACGGAAAAATATATTAAGGGTGTTACTGTCTGCAGATATGCCACTATCTGCTTATGAGCTGGCCGAACACTACAAAGATACATCTAATGAAACTATTCCTGTTATGTCTGTGTATCGAATGCTTAATTTCCTGATGCAAGAGAATTTAGTACATAAACTATCATTAACCAATAAGTATATTGCATGCTCACATATCGCCTGTAATCACGCACATCAAATCCCCCAGTTCTTGATTTGCGATGAATGCCACAACGTAAGAGAGGTTGGGATCAAAAAGGATATTATTGATGCATTACAAAATAGTGTCGAAAGTGCAGAGTTCTACCTCAATAGTCCACAACTCGAACTACATGGTATCTGTAAAGATTGCCGTCCACACTAAACAGTTAATATTGTGAGCGAAATAATAGATCTAGCCCATTGTGACAAAATAGCGAAAAGCAAACCGACTTACTAAGTTTATGGCTATTATCCACGTCTACTTATTCACACGTAGAGTGTATGAAAACAGCACCAGTACACGTTTAATCCCTTGATATAAGATATGCAACACTACCATCTACCAAGCAGAATAATATTACGATAAGGTGATAACGTTACTTTAATTCGGCAGACTTATTCTTCCGTGTATTCCGTTATATTATCTATCTTTATCGAATAAGCGGCGGTAGCCAAATCATTTTCAGTTAGTGTTGTACTGAGCGTACCTTCAATCCAATAGGGGTAATAAATATCATCAATTTTGATACCTTCTGGAAACTGAGAAAAAATCAACTGATTAGGAGGTGGAGGAGGAACATGTATACACGCGCCATAATAAGGGACTAAAAAAAATTCAGTCACGGTCAGGCCATCTGCAGTGATAGGTACAACAAATCCAGCAATACGCACTTTCTGTTGATCATAGTCAGAACGAACTTTGGTTGAAACCAAGGCTTGTTGGTAACGACTATCTCCAGCCAGTGATAAGGCATTGAATAATTGACTACTTATTTTATCTTCAATTGAACCATCTTCGATAGTATTGAGCTCCTCAGGTGGGTTCATCAATGCAAGGAAATCTTCATTAGATAGCAAGTCAGTCCATTCAATAGTTTTATAAGTGCTATTTTCCTCATCAGCTAAGCTAATAAGTGGTGATGATAGAAAGAACACTAAGTAAAAAACAATAAATAATCGATGCATAGGTATGTAAGACAACTTTTATTAATAAAATAATTAGATATGATATATCATCATTTAAGTTGCAGGTAAATAATTTGAAAGGTAAATAAGATGCAAGCACTTGGCAAGGCGCTTACGACGCAACAAGATAATGCAATTTTTATGAGTGAGGTAGCATATCGTTATCCAAAATCAACCGAAGATTCGTTAAATATTGTTAATTGGAGTGTTAAACGTGGAGAGCAGGTGTTTATTTATGGCCATTCTGGCACAGGTAAGTCAACCTTACTCAACCTGTTGGCAGGAATTTTAACCACTAAACAGGGTTCTATTACTATTCTAGGTCAAGCATTATCAGAACTCAGTGCCCGACAGCGTGATAGCTTTCGAGCTCGGCATATCGGCATGGTTTTTCAACAATTCAATTTGGTGCCACATCTTAGTGTCATGGATAATATTCAGTTAGCAGCGTATTTCGCCGGTACAAATGCTCGATTAGTTCAACAGCGTTACCCAGCCCTTTTTGAAGGCTTGAGTTTAGAATTAAACTTAATCAACCGCCGTGCTGATTCGCTTAGTATTGGACAGCAACAACGCGTGGCAATCGCACGAGCACTGATTAATCACCCACAGCTATTAATTGTTGATGAACCTACATCTGCATTAGATAATGAATCAAAATCGGGCTTCATCACAATGTTAATGTCTTTGGTCAAGAAAGAGCAAATAACCCTGATTTTTGTTAGTCATGATGAAACGTTAGCGCCGCGCTTCTCTCAACAGATAAGCATGGCAGACTTGAGTATTTCAGGAGCCAGACATGTTGCTTAAATTGGCTACAAAAAGCTTATTACAACGGCGTGTCAGCGTTTCACTGACGGTTATGATGATTGCTGTCAGCGTATTTGTTTTATTAAGTGTTGAAACCATTCGAACTCAGGCAAAAGAAAGTTTTAGTAAAACGGTGTCTGGCGTCGATTTAATTGTAGGTGCACGTACGGGCCAATTAAACCTGTTGTTATATTCTGTTTTTCATATCGGCCAAGCAAGCAATAATGTTTCTTGGCAAAGTTACCAACAGATTACAGCAAGCCCGAATGTAGCGTGGACTATTCCTCTCTCTTTGGGCGATTCACATCATGGCTACCGAGTATTAGGTACAACAACCGATCTATTCACCTTTTTTCATTACGACAAAAAGAAAGCGCTTGAATTTGCACAAGGTCATGCTTTTAGTGATTTATATGATGCTGTTATTGGTGCTGATATTGCCAAAAAGCTAGGCTATAAAATAGGTATGAACATTACTTTGTCGCATGGTGTGGCCAGTACAAGCTTTAGTAATCACAAGGATAAACCTTTCACCATCAGCGGAATTCTTAAGCCAACAGGTACTCCAATAGATAAAACAGTTTATGTTAGTTTGCAGGGCATCAAGGCGATTCATGTTGATTGGAAAAATGGAGTTAAGTTGCCCGAGGGCTACACCAAAATTAATAAGGAAATGCTTAGAGCTCAATCAATTACGGCTTTCATGGTAGGGCTTAAATCAAAGTTATCTACCTTTTCTGTCCAGCGTCAAGTGAACACCTTTCCACAAGAGGCCTTAATGGCTATTTTACCAGGGGCGACCTTAGTTCAACTATGGCAAATGCTAGGGAATGTTGAGCAGGTATTGTTATTGATTTCTGTGTTGGTACTCGCCGGTGCATTATTAGGCATGAGTAATATGCTACTAGTCACAATAAGAGAACGACAACATGAAATAGCAGTTTTAAGAGCAGTAGGGGCCAGCCCGTGGGTAATATTATTATTGATTCAATTGGAAGCTATGTTACTTGTAACTTCTGGAATACTGCTTGCCATGTTTATGTTGTGGGGATGTATTCAACTGTTTCGCGACACGCTTATTAGTGAATATGGCTTGTTTATTAGCGAGCAAGTCTTTAACACTACTATTTTAGTTGATATTACATGGATCTTATTAGCATCCTTTTTAGTGACAATGTTACCGGCTTTTAATGCCTATCGACATTCATTTCATGCTAAGTTGCATTGAAATGTAAAGGGAAAACTATCTAAACAGCAGGAAGTCGTACACGCTTAAATTTACTTAGCACCAGCGATGATTTCTAACAAGAAGTTTAAATTCATTCGTTATGCTCACTGAGATGTTGGTGATAATAATTTCAAAGGGTGATATTTGAACCTCAGTATGATCATGAAAAGGGTAGCGTTCCCTTTAATTCCAAACAATAATAGAGAAAATAAACCTGTTCCCTTTATTCCCACTCCAACATTTAATCCACCAGATAGCTTATTATTTGTTTGAGAGGGGATAATAAATCTGCCCCCTTTATTCCTGTTCAAATTTATGAGTATTCTGAATGATTTCACGTAAACATCACAAATTAGTATTTTCATTTTTTATGGCACTACTAATGTCAGCCATTATGTCTTTTGTTATAAGTGTCTTTAACGTTGGAATGGTGACAAATATAGCTGTCTCTTATACACATCTCCGAGCCCACGAGACTAGGCATGATCTCG
>CAJXPP010000203.1 GCA_913058195.1 uncultured Gammaproteobacteria bacterium
TCTCGTGGGCTCGGAGATGTGTATAAGAGACAGAGTAATAACAATCCACTATTAGGTCATTTTCGTGGGATGGGATTATCGCTTATAGATATTATTCCACCAGCAAAACATTGGTTAGCAAGGCAAAGTATGGGACTCAATAGAAAACAACCTAGACTTGGCCGAGGAATCTCAATATGAGTTCACACTACGATGTAATTATAGTCGGTGGCGGTATGGTTGGTGCTACCTTAGCAATTGCATTAGCTGATAATTCATCGTTATCAATTGCAGTTATCGAATCTCATATGCCTGCTGTAATACATGAATTCGACAAACCAGATTTACGAGTTAGTGCATTAACGCAAGCTAGCGAGACCTTATTCAAAAACCTGAAAATATGGCAACAGCTTATCCCAAACAGAATAAGTCAGTTTACGGATATGACTGTATGGGAAAACCAAGCGAGTGCCCTTCACTTTGATAGTGCAGAAATTGGTGAGTCATTACTTGGCTATATCGTAGAAAACAGGCATCTACAACAAGCATGTATTTCACGCTGCAAACAACATGACACAATAAGCTTCCTATGTCCTGCCACACCTATATCGCGAACCGATAACACCATAACATTAGATGATGGTCGAACACTTACAGCAGACTTAATTGTGGGTGCTGATGGCGCTAACTCCTTACTACGTGAATGGGCTAATATCGATACCCATGGTTGGGATTACCAACAAACTGCTGTTGTTTGTACTGTCACAACAGAGCAAGCACACCAACAAACAGCAAGACAACGTTTTTTACATGAAGGACCTCTAGCTTTTTTACCTTTAGCTGATCCTTATCAATGCTCAATTGTGTGGTCAAATTCAACTGAAGAAGCTGAATTATTATGTAAGTTGGATGATGAACAATTTAAAGACACGCTTGCTAAAGCCTTTGAACATAGTCTAGGTGAAATCACAGCTATCAGCCCACGGGCAAGTTTTCCGTTAAAACTTCGTCATGCTGATCATTATGTTGAAGCGGGCTTTGCTCTTGTCGGCGATGCCGCTCACACCATTCATCCTTTAGCGGGTCAAGGCGTTAATATTGGTTTATTGGATGCGGCTACCTTAGCTGAAGTTATACTTGAAGCACATAGTAAAGGTAGAAGGATTGGCAGTTTGCATACCTTAAATAAATATCAGCGTCGTAGAAAAGCTGATAATCTCGCTATGCAATTGACTATGGATGCTTTTAAACGTGTCTTTGGCTCTGAGTTAGCACCCATTCGCTGGGCAAGGCGGCTGGGATTGCAATCTGTTAACCAAAGTTCATTCTTAAAGAACTTGTTTATGCATCAAGCATCGGGTCACCGCTTTGCAAATCCTAAACTTACCAAGACTTACTGAGTTTGTTCATTTATCTTCTGTTGCTGTAATGCGGCGGCATCATTCAACATAGATTCAACACCCTTAGCTTTATCTATCATGTCAGTTTGTTGCTTCCAAACATGATCTTTTTGAACCTTATCGATCTGATCATCAGAACAAGCTGCAATCATAAATACTAATAAAGAAATTATAAGAACTCTAAACATTTACCTTCTCCACAAAACTCTAATAGAGTTTTAGTATAGTCCTTATAACAAACATAAAAAAAGCAGCTAGAAGCTGCTTTTTTTATTTGCATAGCACTTTGACTAATGTTTTTTACGTTTACGTAGGCTTAGGAAGCCTGCTAATGCTGGAGCTAGTAAAAATAATGTTGATGGAATAGGTACGGGAGTTGCCTTACTCTGGACCTTAGCTTCATCATTATGTTGTTGACTTGCACTAGACCAGTTAAATAACATCCTCTTATCTGAACCTTCGGCACTGTCAGTGTTCAATTGGTATTCAGTTGAGGTGACAACACCCTCAGTGCTAGCAGAAAAGGCACTTAGTGACATTAAACCTAGCAATAAAGCGATTAATATTTTATTTTGTAACTTCATATCTTTGCCTATCTCTGAGAGATTTATTTAAGATTTAAGCAAATTATATGTGATGGAGTTCACATTTTATATTGTACCTTGGTACTAAGCGTCTTTCTTGTCTAAACTTAGCCATCTTATATCGGCAAAAATACCATGCTAGCTGTACGAACAACCGCTGAGCGAATAAGGCGCCCCTCCTTATGATCGACAATATTAGCAATATTATCTTGTGTTGCAATCAGCTTCCCTATTAAGCGCTGATAACTCAAATTACGCTGGCCATTTTCTAAACTATCGCTCAATAAATAGTGCCGACCCGCCTTATCTTTTCTATTAGCTAGCATCCAAGCTGCAATTTCAATATTTCGGGCGCTGTTATACAACTTCTGTTCATTGATACTGGTGAAATAATAAAATTCAGTGTGATTATCATAGGAGGTCATCAACATTTTTCTTAAACCAACAATATAAGCAAAGACACGATCACCTTGATACTTTTCATCAAAAGCCAGATGAATAATCTCTGATCCTTGCTTTTGCTGCCAGTGGGGGTGTATGTCAATAAGAGGTATTGTAAAGACGAGCTCTACACTCTCATCTATTGTTCGAGACTGCTTATCTTGGCGTTGACTAGGGTTTCGCCGATATAACTTGACCATCAATTGTTTTATATTTTGGA
Source organism: uncultured Gammaproteobacteria bacterium (assembly GCA_913058195.1). Taxonomy (GTDB): domain Bacteria; phylum Pseudomonadota; class Gammaproteobacteria; order Nitrosococcales; family Methylophagaceae. The sequence goes on from CAJXPP010000203.1 coordinate 2,625, forward strand.
TGGCAGTACGCTGATGTAATTCAATTACCTCATCAATATCACTTTTACCAAAACGCTCGATGCCCCCTGTATCTGGATCAGCAGCAACCGTTCGAACTTCACTTGGGTTGTGACCACACCCAGTTAGCACCATCATAAAAATTAAACTTAAAAAGTTAAACTGTTTCATCGAGTAATTTTTGATTATTCTCATTTGGCATTTGTGCAACTTGTAAATACTGTTGGACACCTTGAGGTAAAGGCAATGATTTTATTACTTGCTGACTACCTGCTGATGATAGCTCGTCCCTAGCACTAAAGCTTCGTATAAAACGAGATTGTTGTGCATCATTAAATGAAATAGCTCCTTGACGGACAGATCTAGCAATGACAGGCGGTGACTGATCTCCCTTTTCAACCTCGAAGCTTTTACCATCAATAACAACTGGCGCGCGCGCTTTATCTTCTATGCCTGTAGGCTTAGAAACATAAAGATTAGCTAATTGTGCGCCATTTATTTGCAATTATTAACTCTCTGTTTATTTCACCACTGCTTAACGTCGAGGTTGATGCCGCCGTTTATGATTAGCACCATCACCTTGTTTCTTATGCTGTGGTTGCGGTGGCCGTTTTTCAGGTCGTTTCGCAGCTTGTGGCTTTTCTAGTTGTTCATCCGTTGCCGACATCACTGGTAATTTATGCTTAATATACTGCTCAATATCAGGTAATGAAAACGCATAATCTTCACAAGCAAAACTGATGGCTACACCACTCGCGCCTGCTCGTGCTGTTCTACCAATACGATGGACATAATCTTCTACATCTTGCGGCAAATCAAAATTAAATACATGGCTCACTTCAGGAACATGTAATCCACGAGCCGCTACATCAGTTGCAACTAAAAATGGAAACTCTCCATCTTGGAAGTGTTTTAATAATTGTTCGCGTTTTTTCTGTGGCACATCACCAGATAATAACGCCGCTTTATGGCCATTGCTTTCTAAAAATCCCCACACTCGGTCTGCTGCACGTTTAGTGTTAACAAATACGATGCCTCGTGATGGTTCTATACGTTTAATTAACGCTAGCAATAAAGGAATTTTTTCTTCATTTGCAGGGTAATAAATACTTTCTTCTATCCGGTCACTCGCGGCTTCACCAGCTGCCACTTCGATTTTCACTGGGTTATTCATATGCTCATACGCAAGCTCAGATACTTTAAAGCTCAAAGTTGCAGAGAATAACATGCCCAACCGTTCTGTTGGTTCAGGTACACGACGCAAGAAATAACGGACATCTTTAATAAAGCCTAAATCAAACATACGATCAGCTTCATCTAGTACTACTGCTTGGACTGATTTCAAATTAAAGATATGTTGTTTATGAAAATCCAATAAGCGACCAGGTGTACCAATTAATATATCAACACCATTAGTAATTGTAGTTTTTTGTTTTTCATAATCCTTACCACCGTAGGCAAGTGCGATGCGCAGATTTGATTCTTTATTTAAAAGCTCGGCATCTTTAGCAATTTGATTTGCTAACTCTCTTGTCGGTGCCAGAATAAATGCACGAGGTTGCTTTTTATCCCAATTTTTAGGCGGTTCTTCTGTTAGTAACCGTTGAAATGTAGCCAATAAAAAAGCAATTGTTTTACCGGTACCTGTTTGCGCCTGCCCCGCCACATCTTGCCCCTGTCTCTTATACACATCTCCGAGCCCACGAGACTAGGCATG
>CAJXPP010000204.1 GCA_913058195.1 uncultured Gammaproteobacteria bacterium
CTCGTGGGCTCGGAGATGTGTATAAGAGACAGCACTCATGCTCAACACTTCACTCCTCGTTTAGTGGTAGCGCATGACAATACAGTAGATGCTTTTGAACCAGGTGTTGAAGCAACATCTGCATTAGCATGGCTTGCAGAAGCCGGTGTGATTGATGATGCGCAAAATGCTGATTCATCTGGTCAAAACTTTGAAGCACTTTTAGGCCCTACTGATACCGATAATACTACAAATACTTGGCATCGTTTTGGTGGCTTAGTTCCTCCATCAATGTCGGTAAGTTACCCATTCGATACCATGGATAAGCCTTATCTTTCTATTTTGTCTATGTTAATTCCAACTAATGATGCATTTGTTGGTTTAGACAGCATTGAAATTCCAACTACACCAGGTACTTACACATACATGTTACACGCCTATGATGCGGGTACAGAATTAAATGACGAATTAAATAGCACACGTACTGACATTGTTGAACAAGGCGGTACTCCTCTTGGTGGCTATGGTGCTCCAGGTGTTGCGGGCGTAGGTGCTTCTCCAGTGCCGCTAGGTGTTGGCGGAACAGGCGTTGCAGTAAAAGTAGGTTTTGCACAAGATGGCACAGCAATTGGTGCTAATGAAGTTGTTGACGGTACCGATGGTCCAGTTCATATTCACCGAAATGTTTTAGGTGATACTAGCCTAACTGATGGCGCTAGTGATTTACAGTCTACGGAACACCGTTGGTTGAACCCTGTTGCTCGAGTAACTATTACTATCCCAGCACCTTAATTTAGGGAGAATAGATCATGAATATGAACAAAATAAGTTTAGCTATGCTGCCTATTATTGCAGTACTAGCAACTGGTTGTGGTGGTGATGACGGAAGCAATGGTGCTGCGGGTGCTGCAGGCGCTCCAGGTGTTGACGGTACTAACGGTACTGATGGCACAAATGGTACTAACGGCACTAATGGTACCAATGGCAACCTTGCGGTTTTCACTGTACAACTGACTAATTTAACCTATAGCCAGCCATTTTCGCCAGCGGCGATTATTTTACATGAACCTGGTTACAATGCCTTTATTGATGGTGAAGCGGCAAGCCCTGGATTAGAGCTTCTTGCTGAAGGTGGGAATCCTGCTGATTTAATAGCTGAGGCTTTAGCAGCAACGCAATATTTAGATGCGGTAGCGACTGATGGCGCAACACCACCAAGATCTATCGGTGCCACGTCAACATTATTAGTACCTTTGCTAGATGTTGATGATTTAAGAATTAGCTTTACTACTATGTTAGTTGATACTAACGATGCTTTTACTGGTCTTAATGCTGCAGATATCAGCAATATGGCAGTAGGACAGTCTGTAAGCTTTATGTCTCCAACATGGGACTCTGGCACTGAAGCAAACACTGAAACGGCAAGCACAATGCCGGGCCCTGCAGCTGGTGCAGCTGGTGGTGGTGGTGCTAGTGCGGGGTTTGATGCCGCTCGTGACGATCTTTTTGACCGTGTTCACTTTCACAGTGGTGTTGTTACCAATGCCAATGCGGATGATGCTAGCAAAGAAGGTCTAAGTACTTCGGTATTAACAGAAGCTGACCGATGGGATAATCCAACGGCTCGTATTGTTATAACGCGAACACGTTAGATTGGTTGGGCGTCTTATATCTAAATGATTGATAGACGCCAATACCTTTTGCTTTGTAGCGATAGTAAATCAATACAAAGTAAACATAGTTAAATTATATTCGCAAAGGTTTCGAAAGTATTTCTGTGTAAACAAGTTCTTATCATGCAGGCACAGAGAAAAATAATGAAACATTGCCAACTAGCCTTAGGTTTTCAGCAAACTTAAAAGCATAATTGCTGAGTGTGAGGCTGTTGATATTATTGATATAAAGTTAAATGTTATTTGGTTTTATCGTGGTTGCAGGTAACTTCGTGTTAGTGAAATACTGCAGTTTTAATAACCTACTTTAGCTATATCAATTGCTTTGTCGAGTAATCATCATTTCTGTCTTTGTGCCAACGTTCTTATAAATAAAGATAATAACGCTGGAGCAAAGCATGGATACCATACTGGTTGTTGAAGACGATCAAGATATTGCCGATTTAGTCACCCTAAGCTTAGAAGAAGTAGGTGTGACAGTAGAACATTGTCTATCTGGCGAAGCCGCCTTAGATAAACTAGCAACGCAGCACTTCGATTTAGTTATGCTTGATGTGATGCTACCAGGTATGTCTGGACTCGATGTTTGTCGACAGTTAAGAGAACAAAAACCCGAACAGGTGATTCTAATGGTAACGTCAAGAGATAGTGAGATTGATCGTGTGCTGGGCCTTGAGCTTGGTGCCGATGATTACATGACCAAACCTTTTAGTGTTCGAGAATTGCAAGCGCGTGTGCGTAGCCAATTACGACGAGTGCACTTATTATCAAAAATTAGCCAGCAACAATTAGAAAAGCAATCGCCTGAACAATACTTAACATTAGGTGCTTTGCAAATTGATAATATCTCCCACAGCGCAAAGCTAAACGGTAAAAGTGTTGAATTAACCTCAACTGAATTTGATTTATTATTCTATTTAGCCTCACATCCTGACCAAGTTTTTTCTCGTGAACAATTATTAAGCTCTGTTTGGGGTTATCATCATAGCGGCTATGAACATACGGTAAATTCACATATAAATCGTTTAAGAAATAAAGTTGAACGCAATGCTACTAAGCCTGAAATTGTGCAAACGGTTTGGGGCGTAGGGTATAAACTGAGTCGACAAGGCGTTGCTGCGTGAAACTATCTCTTTACCACAGACTATCTTTGTCGTTGTTAGTGGTATTTATTGTCATTATCAGTGTGTTTTTTGTTTGGGCAGAGCACTTAGAACAAACCACACGTTATGAATCAGAGCAACATCTTCACCTGTCACTTGCCGCAAGTTTAGCGCGTGATAATCCTTTGCTACAACAAGGTGCGTATGACCATCAAGCCTTGAAAAACCTATTTCATACCTTGATGGTATTGGGGCCAGCGTTTGAGTTTTATTTTGTCGACCAAAATGGTGACATTTTAACCCACTCAATAGCGCCATCATTAATAAAGCGTGACCGTATTGACTTAAAACCTCTTATTCAATTAACACAAAACCAAATCAGTTTGCCTATTTATGGTGATGATCCTCAGCATGCGACTCGCCAAAAAATATTTTCGGCCGCCCCTGTTTTCAATGGCAGCGAGTTAAGAGGTTACCTTTACGTTATTGTGGCCGGTGAACGTTACGAGTCAGCTTATAGTCGTTTAGATTCAGATCGCCAAGCTGAGCTTTCAATGGTGATGCTTGTTGGCGCGCTACTATTCTTATTCATTGTTATGCTTGGTATATTTTACTATTTCACTCGACCACTTCGTCGCCTAAATCGCGATATTCAAAAGCTTAAAGAAGCTGGTTTTGATAAATCTAAAGTTACATTAACGCCTTGGATGATGAACAGTAATAACGAAGTACATCAATTAGGCGTCGCATTTGAGGAAATGGTCAATCAAATTAATGGCCAATTGAATTTATTGCAGAAAAGTGACGTGCAAAGGCGAGAGTTACTTGCTGATATTTCTCATGACCTCCGTACGCCGCTGTCATCGCTACAGGGCTACATTGAAATGATTGCTCATAAAGGCGATAACTTAAGCAGTGAGGCACGTGAAAAGTATATTAATACGGTGCTAAAAAACACCTTACAATTGAAGTTGCTGATTGATCAAATATTTGAACTAGCCCATTTAGAAGGTGGGCAAGTGTCATTAAATTTTGAAGGCTTTAATTTAGCTGAATTGCTATACGATGTAATAGCTAAGTTCAATCTAGAAGCTAGCGCAAAAAATATTGAGATCTCGGTAAAACCAAGCAGTTCATATACTCAGGTTCATAGTGATATTGCCAAACTTGAGCGAGTGATCAGTAACTTACTAGAGAACGCCATTCGCCATACTAGTGATAATGGCAAAATTATTTTCGCCATTGAAGAGTTTAGTGACAACCAATGTCGACTAACGATTACTGATAATGGTACGGGTATAAAAGCAGAAGAGTTATCTTATATTTTTGACACGCGCTACCGTGCTAGTAATGCCATACAAGACAAAAACAAACACACAGGCTTAGGCCTCGCCATTACTAAAAAGCTACTAGAATTATTAAAATCTGATATTAAAGTGCAAAGCACATTAGGTGAAGGTACCTCGTTTTCATTTAACCTAAGACGGATAAATCATTAATGCTTTTAAATAGATACCTTAAATAGATACCTTAAATAGATACCAAGGCTGTCTCTTATACACATCTGACGCTGCCGACGATC
>CAJXPP010000205.1 GCA_913058195.1 uncultured Gammaproteobacteria bacterium
TCTGAGTGAATTCGCTTGTGGCTGTTTTGTGAAACCATTTCACATTCTTAAGATAGTAGTCACGTCCATTGACCACTATATAGAGGTCTTTCTCTCCACCCGTTAGAGTAACCGTTTTCCAGGTCACTAAAGTATGTGCTGCTTGAGGGCCAGCATCAGCTCTAGCAGGGGGAGACGATGTCTTTTCGGAAGACTGTGTAAGTTCTCCACAAGCGGAAAATGTAAATGAAAGAAGACAAAGGATAATTATTTTTTTCATAGTACGAAAATAATATAGCTTATGCATACTATGAGTCACCTTGTTCAGCTTAGAATGAAAACACATTGTGAATTAGAACTAATGAAACAACAATGTAGAAAATAAATCTGTCCCCTTTGATGGTACAGAAGTTAAAGGGGGACGCTACTCTTTAATGTATGTTTGAGGTTAAAAGGGTAGTGCCCGTTTTATTTGGATTTCCAGTTTGCCCATGGATCGACCTTCTTATCCGAGCCATGTCTTGTCTCCTGATCGATCTTCTTATCCGAGCCATGTCTTGGCTTCTGATAGTCCTTCTTGTCCGAGCTATGTTTTGTCCCCTGTTCCCATTCAGCTGATTTAGCTTCGCGTTTTACACGCAATTGCTCAGCGTCCTCTAAATTTAACTCCGCTGGTTCACCTACGACGTGATCTTCTGGAATAACTCTATCCCTAGGAGGCAATGAAAACTGTTCGGAAGACACACTAGGTAAGTTTTTAAACTCATATAAATAGAAAACTTCAACTTTTTCACGCGCCCAAACTGTTTTTTTTAAAAACTTCACACTAGAATCAATGCTCGGGTTGACCTTAAAACAATTAATGTTTAAATAGGCAAACAGAATCTCAAAACCGTAATGATCAACTATTTCAACCAATAAAGTTTTCAACCCAACACCGTGTAAGGGGTTGTTCTTGTAATTGATCTCATCGTTCATGTTAATGTCCGCTTAAAATGTATAAGTAAATACCTGCATTATACCTAGGGGAGGTTCAGCCGGCTTGATTTGTTGTTTCCACTACGCCTAATATTAAAGATTAGTGTGAACGACAAGGCACTAGACTCAAACATTTAATCCACCAAATAGCTTATTATTTGTTTGAGGAGAGATATTAAATAAATCTGTCCTCTTTATTATGATGGAGAAACTATGCAAGCAGACATCGAAAAAACCATAATTTTATTAGCAAGACAAAGGCTAAAAGCACTTAGGGTCTCGTTAGTAGGACGCCAAGCTAATTTAAATGATGCTCAAAATGCATTTCATCAACTTACCGGTTTATCGAGTCTGCGTTTTGTTCAACATAATGGACTGAGTGAAGAGACGATTCATGAACTCATTATTATCGATCATCTTGCTCTTTTAGGTGTGCAAAGTACGCATCCCGAAATTGTCGAAAAACTATCTAAAGAATCACAAGAGTTGGCAATATATCTGGATATGCCAGCACGAGACTTATTAGATTTGATATTTAAAGAAGGTCATCGATTTCACAATCAAGAAGCTATTTCGGTAGCAATACATCGAGGACTACTTGAAGATATTCAGCATGAAACACAGGCATATACACGTTTAGAAATACGTGAGAAGAAGGAACAAGATAAAATGTCTAAGTAAGTCTGTTAGACACCGAAAGGAAAGTTATTTTATGGATAAGACTTTCTTCATCCACCAGATAGCTTTTTTTAATCCCTCCGTCGCCTTTCTATTGCTGACTCACAAGTTCTTTGGTTTGCCCAGCAGCATTGACTGCTGCATTGGTGATAGAAATAGCAATTTGTTCTGCAGTTTCAATAGATGCTACTGCTCTGGCCATAGTAAGCCCACCGATTAAAACACCTAATACCGCCCAGGCTTTAAATAGGCATTCTTCATGCGAATTCCCCACAAGACCTTGAGACATAAGCTCAACTATCTCGATCATTTTTTCTTGATATATTTGGTGTGATTCAGGTTTAGTGCGAACAACTTCGGGAGATAGGGTAGTCATTGCACAACCACATGAAAGATTATCACGATGTGTTTGGCTTAGATAATAGTCTGTAAAAGCCACAATCCACTTTTTACCATGTTGAAGTTGAAACTCAGGGATTGCAGCAATCACTTCATCAAGGCCTACCGACAATGCTGCTTCAAATGCACCTTCTTTTGAACCTAAGTGAGCATAAAAGGCGCCCGACGTTACTCCAGCCTCTTTAGCGATACTATCAACACCAATCCCAGCATAACCATTGCTTCTAAAACCTTGGCTCGCTGCGTTAATAATACGTTTTCTAGTTTCTTGTTTTTTGCTTACTTTCGTCATACAAATATCCGAAGTACTGATAATAAGCCCATTATAACGCTGTTTCTCCCAATAATATAGCGACTGTTATATTTTACCTTGACAATATATCGATCGTTATATAACATCTCCTTAACTATAAATATAACGATCACTATATTTTATAGTAAAGCTGAAGTTGTATGAAATAACTTCGATTAATCACTAACAATTAACCTAACTATTATTGGAGAATACTATGCCCTTAACACTTACTCTTACTGAAGGGGTTATACCTGCTGGTTCTGAAAAAGAAGCGGTTCAAAAAATTACTAACTCAATGCTTAAACATCATGGACTTTTAGATAATAAAGCAATGACACCTAATGTAACTGCCCATGTGTCTGTGTTACCAAAAAACGCTACTTTTTCAGGTGGGGAAGAATTCTCGGGCGTTTGGATGGAATGGAAGGTACCTTCATTTGCTTTTTCTTCAAGAGAAATTCAATTGGCTCATTTTGCCGAGGCAACAGGCATTATTAGAGAGTTATCTGGCGGAAAACAGCCTATAGAAAATATTTACTCAAATGTTATTCATACGGTAGATGGCTCATGGAATTTTAATGGTATCGCTATGACCAATGAAGAAATTGGTGAAGAAATTTCAAAAGGATGATCTGTCCTCCCTACCTAATTCATATTCTGAATAGGGTAGAAGGGGGGATGCATTCTACAAAAATGAATTGGTATCAAACGGCTGAATCTACAAATAAGCCTGTTGTTATCTATAAGAGATTTAACTTAAAAAAGAGAAATATTATGTTTAACAAAATAGCAGCGGCAAGTTTATTAGTCATCGTTTCAACGAGTGCTTTTTCTGGTCAGAAAGAATGTATGCCAATTGGTGGTATGGCAATGCCAACGTTTTCTCCTCAAGATGATGGTTCGGTGAGAATTACAGCAGCATTAATGGGCAGTGTTAACGCAGCAAGTGGCACAATCACCGCTCAACGTGAAACTAAGAGTGGTCTAGAAATGGATCTGAACCATTATTTCTTGAATAATACTGGTGGTTCATTTCACACGGTAGATCATGCTGAGTTAACCGCAGTACCAGGTAAAGCAGGTAAGTTTATGATTGAGATTAATTACTCAATCGAGAAGGAATCTACGACGGGTACATTCAAAGGTTATGGAGGGGATTTCAAAAGTTACGGCTTAGTTGATTTGAATAATTTGGAAGGACTCGTCCGTTACAGTGGTGAGATCTGTAAATTATAATTTGTAATAGAGAATATTAGTCTCTATCAAATGGTAGGGGCTAGTGTTGCTTTAATTCAGCCATTAACCGGAGGTTATTTTGATGAATCGGATACTTCCAAAAAGTTTCACTATTTCAGTCATGAATTTCGTTTATAAGTAAATAAAATCAATCGACTCTGAGCCCATTGATTACCATTGATTATGACTGAAGAACTTTATTAGATATTTAAAGTCAAAATTGCTAGCTATTAATGAAGGTGACTGTGAAAATTAACTCTTTAAATACTACGAATTATACGATATAGAACTCAAGGCAGTATCGATGGAATGTCGCTAAGTGATTTAAAAATTTTGCATTAATAACAGTAAGCTTAGCATGTAGAACGCTTGAAAGTCCTAATACAAGGGCATAAAGTATCACTATAAGCGACCAAAACTTTTAGTGATTATTTTTATAATTGCAAGATAAGGAGCCTACTATGTATACACATCATCATAATCATTTCTGGGGCCTGTTCTCAGTTCCACAGCACGAGTGGGAGGTGATCAGAGATGAACGATCTAACATTCTTCATTTCGCTTTATTGCGACTGGGCGTTTTTGCTGCCATACCGGCCGTGTCATTTTTCTTTGGCATTACTCAACTAGGCTGGAGCTTATCTGGTACTGAATATAGTCAGGTGGCTATTGTTGATGCAAGTTATATGTCTGTTGCTTTTTATCTGTCTCTTATACACATCTCCGAGCCCACGAGACTAGGCATGATCTCG
>CAJXPP010000206.1 GCA_913058195.1 uncultured Gammaproteobacteria bacterium
CGAGATCATGCCTAGTCTCGTGGGCTCGGAGATGTGTATAAGAGACAGGTCTTAACCAGAGCACTTTTATCTGTATCGTCTTTTTCTTTCGGCTCTAGGATCGAAATAGCCATAATCGTATTACGAATTTGTTGTATATAAGCTCTGCAAGACTTGCATATAAACAAATGTAACATAAACCGTATACGTAATATTAATGACACTTCACCATCAATATAGTTGTTTGTTTGCTCTGATACATCTTTGCAGTCGAACATTGATTTGTACACTCTAATAAATTTAATACTGAAAGTTAAGCAATAGACGCTTGAAAGATAATATTGTTACACAATAAATAAGGTTATATAACTATGCCTTCCAAAACTTGCCTGCTTTATACAGCTTAGCCAAATTCTCGGGTTTAGTTCCAATGAAATAGCGAAAGCGTAACCACCACATTAAGGCAATTGTCTTGATCACGCCAAAACTGATCCATCGGCGTCCCGAACTAATGACTTTACTCCTTGAACAAAACGGTTTGCATACTTGTTTCAACCGTGCAGACAATTCAATATCTTCCATTAACGCGATATTCTTATAGTCCCCTTGCTGTTCAAAAGTCTCTCTAGTCACAAAGATGGCTTGATCTCCCGTGGCAATACCACTTATACGGGAGCGAATATTCATTAAGGAAGCGACCAATTTTAACATACCATGTTGACCTGTTAGGGTGATATCAAATCGTCCCCAACTATATCCCTCATCAATAGCTTTCTGTATTTGACTAACAGCGTTTTCAGGTAGATAAGTATCTGCATGTAAAAACAATAAAATAGGCGCAGAAGCCAGTGCCGCCCCCACATTCATTTGAATAGCGCGTCCTTGTTCTGTATGAACAACATCATCAACATAAGGCTGGGTTAAAGCAACGGTATCATCATCACTGCCACCATCAACCAAAATGAGTTCACATTGGGGTCGTAGGCTTTGTAAGCTCTGTAAAAAAGTTTCAATCCCAGCTTGTTCATTCAAGGTTGGGATAATGATGCTTATGTCTGCCATTATTTAAAACTTAACAACAAGCCGTTTCATCATTACTGCATTCTGTTGTTCCAGAATGTGTGCCACCTTTGGTTTCAGTGGCAGGTCTTATGGTGCCTGCTGGTGCGCACCATGACGTTGCATCTTTTAATGTCTTAGGTGTTATGCCAATAAAATCATCACCATAAACACCTTGTGTCATTAACTCAAAAGAACGCGCGCAAGTTGCTATACGTTGGCCTCGTGGATAGACATGGCCTTCATCGTCATACACTTCTGAATAGGGTCCCCTATAAATAACAGCATGCCCCACATCTAAACAAGGTTCATCTTTTGGTTTAGTTGCAGTGATGGTCACTGAACGAAATTCAATGCCTTCCACAATTTGCCAAGGTTCGCTTTCCCATTTGTCATAGGCAACTGCAACAAAACCAGCAGCAACAAAGGCATCTAACATTTCTTGTTCTTGTAAAGCGCCTGAGATACAACCACTCCACAAGGTCGGATCGTCTTTGAGGTGCTGTGTCACATATTCATCACTGATGATATCGGAAATAGCCACTCGCCCACCCTGTTTTGTGACACGGAAGATCTCTTCGATCATCTTGGTTTTGTCATTGTCATGAACCAAGTTTAATACACAATTCGACACCACTAAATCAATGGAGTTATCTGCAATCAGAGGGTTTTGTTGTGACTGCTGTAATTGCCATGTTTGGTGACGCAATAAGCTTTCTGTATCGTTAACTGGATATTGTTTAAGGTGATTATCAGTAGCCATTAAATCGACTGCTAAATCTTGAATTAAACCTTTAACAAACTCGACTTTATCGCCACCTAATTTTTTGGCCATTTCAGGTTGATACTTGCGTGCTAATCCAAGCATATCTTCATTCATATCGATACCAATGACTTTACCTTTATCTCCGACTAACTGCGCTGCCATATAGCAGATCTTTCCTGAACCAGCACCTAAATCCAACACTACATCGCCTTCACGAACGTAACGAGATGGGTCACCACAGCCGTAATCTTTATCAATAATTTCTTGTGGTAACAGTTTTAATAAGCTCGCATCATAATCAACTGGACAACATAAGTCGGGTTGAACTTGTTCTGCACCTTCTGAATAACGATCTAAAACACTATGCTCTAAAGCCATTGTTGAATCCTTCGATTTATATGTATTTGTTTAAGTATGATTTAAGAAAGTGCGCCACTACAACTACTGCCCTGTCCTGCTGTACAGCCATAACAATGTTGGCGTGTGGCTATCGAGGTATCTTTTAATTGATCTTGCATCAAGTCTGTAATATGAATTTTGTCAGCCCGATCAGCTAAAGGTAAATCCAACATTTGATTGAAATCACAATCATAAGTATATCCCCGCCAATCAATACTAAGAGTATTACGACACATGACCTGATCTAAGGTATCAGCGTTATAACTATCGACTAATAATTTCATATAGCCTTCGAAGATACCCTTACTAATCAAAGTACTACCAAAACGTTGGATCGGCATATTGGTAATGGTATATAACTGATTAAATTCAATACCATAATGCTGTTTTAAATGTGTTTTATAACTGTGTTGTAATGATTGTTGGGGTGGTGGCAAACTAGCACCTTGTGGGTTATAGACTAAGTCCAATGTTAGCACTTCACCATAACCCAGTTCATTTAAACGTTGCAGGGCAGCAATACTACGCTGAAACACCCCATTACCGCGTTGTTTATCAACATTATCTTCTAAATAACAGGGTAGTGAAGCAATTATGATGACCTTATTATCAGCCAGAAATTCAGCTAAATCTTCATAAGTAGGTTCATTTAGAATCACTAAATTGCAGCGATCTATTATATTGATATTATACTTTCGTGCTGTGGTCACTAGATAGCGAAAGTGTGGATTCATCTCCGGTGCTCCACCAGTTAAATCAAAGGTGGTCACCTTATTTTTTATGGCAAATTCTAAAACCTGATCGATGGTCTCTTTTGTCATTAACTCTGTACGTTTAGGACCAGCGTTAACGTGGCAATGCACACAACTCAAATTACATAAATAACCCAAGTTCATCTGAATAATATTTAGTTGATTCCGTTTAATAGCAGGAAAAGTGCTCTGTTCAAAATAAGGTTTAGTTTCATACATAGTATTGTTTAGTTCTCTACTTCTTCTGTCACACTAAGTTTGTTAGCACGCGCCTTAACTAATTGACTGCCAATCAATGCAACAACGCCAATCAGTACAAAAGCCACAATCACTTCGGTACTAAATAATTGTTCCATAGAATCGACGCTTGCCAATGATTGGCCTAAATTCACCAGTACAAAACTAACTGGGAACATACCAATATAGGTGCCAATCAAATATTGTTTAGTGCTAATTGGACTAAAGGCAAAGGTCATATTAACAAACCAGAATGGAAACAATGGCACAGCACGCATAAACAGTAGGTAACTAAAAGAATCATGTTTGAGCTTTTTCATCACTTTTTGGGTTGATGGCATTTTTTCAAGTCGTGGTCGAGCCCAATCTGCAATCAAATAGCGTGCAATCCAAAACACCAATACTGCGCCAATAGTGGCAGCAACCGTCGCCAACAACACACCATACCAACGTCCAAATATGAAGCCGATCGCTAGCGACATAATCGCTGCACCAGGTAGGTTTAAAACCGTTGACAGTATATAAATACCACCAGTTATAAAAAAGGCTTTCCAAAAATTAGCATCTGCATAAGCCAATAATTCTGACTTGTGTTGTTTTAAACTGTCAAAATTTAAATACTCTTGACCACCATAGACAAAAAACAGTGCAATAAGACTGAGTAAGCTAGCAAGGAGTAATAGTTTTTTTATCATCAATGTTCACCACGCAAACCGAACAGGCGTTTAAGCCAACGTCGTCGTGTTGGTGTTAGTGCTTCTTTCATTCTTTGGTCTGCTACTCGGCGATTAATTTGTGCCAATGTTGGGTAAATATGAATGGTATTACTTAAGGCTGACACATTCATGCCTTGTGATATCGCTAATACATATTCAGCTATCAACTCTCCGGCATGTGGGCCGACAATACATGCGCCTAATAATTTACCTTTTGGACTGGTAATGATTTTTGCCATACCTTTAGTTGCACCATCTGCTATACCACGATCTATTTCAGAAAATGGGAAGCGATAAACACGATGGTCAATGCTTTGTTGTTGCGCCTCTTGCTGTGATAATCCAACCCGAGCTAATTCCTGTCTCTTATACACATCTGACGCTGCCGACGATCTACTCTGTGTAGA
>CAJXPP010000207.1 GCA_913058195.1 uncultured Gammaproteobacteria bacterium
GAATAAAATCCATAATACAGGTGCAATGATATTAACTACGGGAACCCATGACAGAATAAATAAGGGAATTATCCACATTAAAACGTAGGCCAGTTTTCTAATTTCATTCCAGATCATAGAGGGTGCATCTCTGACTATTTCAGACCAATTCATACTTTTTGGCGGTTGACCTAATAGCTTTGTTTCTACTGCTTCTGCTAGTGGGCCATTAAAAGGGGCTGCTAAAATATTGGCAATAATAGAAAAAGTAAAAAAAATCACAGCTAATAGTAATGTTGCAAACAAAGGCCATATAAGCCACATGATCCAGCCAAGTAGCCATTCTGGGATCCAGCTCGGAATCATATTATTGATCCATTGATCAAATTTGCTTGTACTTAACCAAATTGCAAACGCAAACAGTAGGGTGTTAATAGCCATGGGAACATAAGCAAAACGGCGAATACCTTTTTGATTGATTAATCCAAAACCTCGGAAAAGGTAATTGGCTCCTTTGAATAAATCCTGCATGAATTGTTGTCCTTTTGCTAGCAAGGTAGCGCTATAAAGCACTTCAGTGTGTTTGACTATAATTAATGATACGAGGGTTTTTGTTTACAAAGAGCTTACCATTTTTGAATTAGTGAACCGCCACCAACAGTACAAAGGGATGAGCTTTGATAATACTGAAAGTGTAAGTTGCCAATGGCCTTTTGGATCTCGTTAATTGGAGTGTTATTGTTGAAAGACTTTCTGTTTGAAGGCAATAATTTTTGTATTGTCATCAATTGCAAGTACTCGACACCCTGAGGTGCCGAGAAAACTGCCAATATAAGCGTTATAGGTCACAACACAATATCACTATTATGGTAAGTGGACAGGTGTTGGGGCAACCCAACCTTCTTTCTTATATTCAGTAACAACATTGGTATAAACACCGCCGCGAACATTAAAAATGCCAGTTACGCGCATAAACCGAGGGTTTGTTGCTGCAACTAAGTCATTTAAAATCATATTGGTCACTTTTTCGTGAAATGCACCTTCGTTACGGTAAGACCATAAATACAGTTTATATGACTTTAATTCGACACATTTTAAATCAGGTACATAATCAATTTTAATTGTGGCAAAATCTGGTTGACCCGTTTTCGGACAAATTGCAGTAAACTCTGGAGTCTCGATGTGGATGCTATAATCACGCTCAGGAAATTCGTTATCGAAGGTTTCCAGTTGTTTGCTTGGTTGTGTTGACATGCAAAATCTCGAATTGATAATTAAAATGACCATTATCCCTTAGTTGGAAGATTAATTTAAGTGTTAGATCTACTCATCATTATAATTTTATTAGTAGCTGCCTTTGTAGGTGCTGCTTGGTATGCCAACCGTAGCAGTAAACAGCGCAGAGCATTGCTTGATGATATTAATAATATTGAGCCCGAGATGGCCGATAATAATCAGTTTGGAGAATTATTCGAAAAGGAAATGAATCAACAAACGGTTGATAACGAACGGTTTGAGATTGATGCTGAACCAACAGTCTCACTCTCTCGACAATTTGCGACTAAAGCACCAGAACCCCAAAAAACAAGTGATAATTCAATTGAACCCGTAGTTGAAGCGGCAATTAAAATTGATGAGCTAATCGACGAAGCTTATGAACCTGAAAATATCGCAGATGATACGGTTGAACTAAGCCAAACAGCAGAAAGTCATGTTCCAATACAAGAGCAACTACCAACGGACAATCAAGTTGTTAACGAATGGGATATGGTCATTGCTTTTACTGTTATGGCAAGAGAGGGTGCTCTATTCTCAGGTAAATCAATCAAAAAGGTTCTAGAGAGTCTCGATCTTCATTTCGGTGACTTACAGGTATACCATCGCCAAGTTCCTGGTTTAAGAACGCAATCATTATTCAGCGTGGCTAATATTTTAGATCCAGGCACTTTGAACCCCGACTCTTTCGCCATGATGAAAACACCCGGATTATTAATATTTTCACGTCTTCCTGGACCAGTAAATGGCTTAACCTTATTTGATGACTTGCTCGATACTGCCGAAAAAATGGCCGATAAGTTGGATGGCGTGTTGTCAGACGAGTCTCGTCAACCGGTTAGTCAAGCAACGGTTGAAGCAATGCGAAGTAGAATATTAAACCTCAATTTACAATTACAAGCAGAAAACAATCATTACAAAAATGACTACTAAAACAGAATTATCATATCGCGCTAGCGAGCTTAGGGACTTAATAAACAAATATAACTATCAGTACTATTCTATTGATAAACCTGAAGTTACTGATAGTGAGTATGACCGTTTATTCAATGAGTTAAAACAACTGGAACTAGCAGCCCCCGAATTATTAACTAGCGATTCACCAACGCAACGAGTAGGAGGACAAGCACTTGATAAGTTCAGCCAGATAACACATGCACTTCCCATGCTATCGCTTGATAATGTATTTGATGCTGATGAATTTAAAGCCTTTGATCAACGTGTGCGAGATTGGATTAATTCAACTGAAACTCAAACTTATGCCGCTGAACCTAAACTAGATGGTTTAGCCATTAGCATTCGTTATGAACAAGGTCTATTAGTCCAAGCTGCTACCCGTGGTGATGGTGCGGTAGGTGAAGATGTTACGGTTAATGTTAGAACTATTCCAACAGTGCCCTTAAAGCTGCTTGGTGACAATATTCCTAATGTGGTTGAAATTCGTGGCGAAATATTTATACCGAAACAGGGCTTTGACCAACTTAATCAAGCTCAAATTGCAGCAGATAAAAAGCCATTTGTTAATCCTCGTAATGCAGCAGCAGGCTCTTTACGACAACTTGATTCTAAAATAACCGCTAGTCGTCCATTAGCTATCTATTGTTATGGTATTGGTGAGGTTATTGGCATTACAGCACCTGAAAGTCATAGCGCGGCAATGAAGCAGCTAGAGCAATGGGGTTGTCGAATCTCTCCTGAGTTACAGCTAGTGAAAGGCGTGCAAGGTGCCCTAGACTACATCACCTATTTGGGTAAAAAACGCGATAGTCTGCCCTACGATATAGATGGTGTAGTGTTTAAAGTCGATAATGTTGCACTTCAGCAGCGTTTAGGTTTTGTTGCACGAGCACCACGTTGGGCAATTGCTCATAAGTTTCCCGCTCAAGAAGAAATGACCGTTGTTGAAGATATTGAAATTCAAGTTGGACGAACGGGTGCATTAACACCTGTTGCTCGTTTAAGACCTGTGTTTGTTGGTGGCGTTACTGTCAGTAATGCGACCTTGCATAATGAAGATGAAATTCGCCGAAAAGATGTTCGAGTTGGTGATACTGTCATTGTGCGACGAGCAGGAGATGTCATTCCTGAAGTAGTGCAAATAGTACCCTCTAAGCGGCCTGATAATTCGATTGAATTTGTAATGCCTAGCTTATGCCCCATTTGTGAATCTGATGTAGAGCGTGTCGATGGCGAAGCAAAAGCTCGTTGTAGTGGCGGGCTCTATTGTGGCGCACAACGTAAGGAGGCCATTAAACATTTTGCTTCACGTAAAGCATTAGATATAGATGGTTTGGGCGATAAAATTGTTGAGCAATTAGTCGATGCTGAACTGATTAAGGATGCGGCTGATTTATTTCATCTTACCGTTAGTCAATTAGCATCCTTAGAGCGAATGGGTGAAAAGTCAGCTGAGAATTTAGTTAATGCCTTGCAAATGGCTAAACAAACTAAGTTTGCTCGTTTTCTCTATGCATTAGGCATTCGTGAAGTAGGTGAAGCTACTGCGCGATCTTTAGCCAGTTACTTTTTAACTTTAGACGCACTTAAACAAGCTAATGAAGAAGCTTTAATCGACATTGAAGATGTTGGCCCTATTGTAGCTCACCATATAGTGACCTTCTTTGAACAGGCACATAACCGAGAAGTTATTGAGCGTTTAATCAGCGCAGGGATTTCATGGCCTAAAGAACAGAAATTAGAATCTAGCTCTGAATTGAATGGGAAAACGCTGGTATTAACCGGCACGCTAGAAAAGTTATCGCGTAGCGAAGCAAAAGAAAAACTGTTGGCATTAGGGGCTAAGGTCGCAGGTAGTGTGTCTAAAAAGACAGATTTTGTAGTGGCAGGGCGAGATGCAGGTTCTAAATTAACAAAAGCAGAAACACTTGGCATTACTGTTGTAGATGAAACAACGTTAATAGCATGGTTAAACTAGGGATAAATATGACCGCAGTAGTAAATGCAATAAAG
Source organism: uncultured Gammaproteobacteria bacterium (assembly GCA_913058195.1). Taxonomy (GTDB): domain Bacteria; phylum Pseudomonadota; class Gammaproteobacteria; order Nitrosococcales; family Methylophagaceae. Next base: position 4,225 of record CAJXPP010000207.1, read on the forward strand.
AAAGTGGCAACCGGGCCTCATTTAAGTAAGAACTTATCTATCTGTCTCTTATACACATCTGACGCTGCCGACGATCTAC
>CAJXPP010000208.1 GCA_913058195.1 uncultured Gammaproteobacteria bacterium
CTCGTGGGCTCGGAGATGTGTATAAGAGACAGATTCATATCCCTTCTTTATTGCCAATTTATTTTGCTGAAAAATTTGTTCATAACAAATCATCATGGATTGCCAACAAGTTAAAACAGCAAGCTGAACACGTCACGGTTGAAAAACAATTTATTGATGGTGAAGTATTTATGCTTCTTGGTAAAAGCTACACTTTTCACCTGCATGAGGCACAAACAAAACCAACCATCACATTAAACGGTGACTCGATAAATTGCCATGCTAGACAGCACAAGGTAACAAAAAAGGCCCTTTCTTCCGCCATGACGACATGGTATAAACAGCAAGCCAGTAACTATCTAACTGAGCGCACAAATGAACTTTCTGTTGAAACAAAATTACGTGCAAAATCTATTACCGTAAAGACCTATCGTGCTCGCTGGGGAAGCTGCACCATTAGAGGTGATATTCAATTTAATTGGAAGCTAATACTGGCACCCCCAGAAGTTATTGATTACGTGATCATTCATGAACTTTGCCATACAAAGCATCACAATCACTCAAAACAATTTTGGCAATTAGTTTCTCACTTTAGACCAAACTATAGTAATCCCCGCCATTGGCTAAAAATAAATGGACATAGCCTAGAGTTATGAAATCTAAATTGCTCAGCATAATTAGAGGCTACTAATGGTGCTAAAAATCTGCCTGCGCAGGAGAGTACAACTGTGGATTTTCAGTGATTGCAGAGAATGTAACTACCCTTGCCACAAAAGCAAAAAGTCAGTCATCGGATCTCAGAATTAGTATGTAATATCGAAAATAAGACCGTAAGTACAAGTAACTGAATAAGAGGGTTAAAGCACTTCAAGCATTAAATTGAATGCAACTGGCAAGTATAAATGCTATGTAACAATTTAGAATAAATGGTTACTAGTGCGGAAATAACCTTGGTTTATTGTGTGATTACTAAACGTTTTAGTCCAAGTTATTGACTGATAACACCTTGTTTTTTGTTTAAAAGTGGAATAAAATTGTAATTCTGAATAAGGGGCGCTGCGACAGGATTATCCTGCTAGGCTTATTCAAAAAATATTTAAACCGCGCTCATTATTAATACCAAAGTAATAATGAGCGTTGTATTCCTCCTTTTGCATTCCTTCATTGCAAATACTGGTACGACACTCATTATCAAACAAAATAGTGAGGCATGTTATTCATGACTAATCGTACAATTTTTACCTCTGAATCTGTTTCAGAAGGTCACCCAGATAAAGTCGCCGATCAGATTTCTGATGCCGTTTTAGATGAAATTCTTCGTCAAGATCCTAATGCACGTGTTGCTTGTGAAACACTTATTAAAACAGGTGTTGCAATTATTGCTGGTGAAATCACCACCTCAGCGTGGGTAGATTTAGAAGATGTAGTGCGTAAAACCATTACTGATATCGGCTATAACAGTTCAGATGTTGGTTTCGATGGCCAAACCTGTGCCGTAATGTCATTGATTGGTAAACAATCAGTCGATATTGCTCAGGGTGTGGATCGTTCCACCCCAGAAGAGCAAGGTGCCGGCGACCAAGGTTTAATGTTTGGTTACGCCAGTAATGAAACCGATGTATTAATGCCTGCGCCTATCACTTATGCACACCGCATTGTAAAACGCCAATCAGAAGTACGTAAAAACGGTACATTGCCATGGTTGCGTCCCGATGCAAAAAGCCAAGTTACCTTTGTATATGAAGATGGCAAGCCTGTAGGTATTGATGCTGTTGTATTATCAACACAGCACAATCCTGAAATATCTCTAGCCGATCTCAAAGAAGCCGTGATGGAAGAAATCATCAAGCCGACTTTACCTGCACACTGGCTAAATAAAGATACCGCTTTCCACATTAACCCAACCGGACAGTTCATTATTGGTGGCCCTGTCGGTGATGCTGGTTTAACGGGTCGTAAAATCATTGTTGATACATATGGCGGCATGGCACGCCACGGTGGTGGTGCTTTTTCAGGTAAAGATCCTTCAAAAGTTGATCGTAGCGCCGCTTATGCTGGTCGTTATGTGGCTAAAAACATTGTAGCTGCTGGTCTTGCTGAACGTTGTGAAATTCAAGTGTCATACGCAATTGGTGTTGCAGAGCCAACCTCAATTAGCATTGAAACATTTGGTACTGAAAAAATTGCTACTGATAAATTAGAAGCTCTTGTACGTAAACACTTCGACTTACGCCCAGTTGGTCTAGTAAAAATGCTTGATTTGATTCGCCCTATTTATCTAGGTACAGCAGCTTATGGTCACTTCGGTCGTGAAGAACCTGACTTCACATGGGAACGTACCGATTTAGCCGACACATTACGTGATGCAGCTGGCCTGTAAACACATCTAAAATTTATAAAGAATACTTAAAAGGACACATTATGACTTCTCCTATCGAGAATTTAACGCCTGATTTCAAAGTTGCTGACATTAGCTTGGCAGTATGGGGCGCAAAAGAAATTAAAATTGCCGAAACAGAAATGCCTGGTTTAATGGCGATTCGTGAAGAATATGCCGGCAAAAATCCATTAGCTGGTGCACGCATTGCCGGTTGTTTACATATGACTATTCAAACTGCAGTATTAATCGAAACATTGATTGATTTAGGCGCAGAAGTTCGTTGGTCTTCATGCAATATTTTCTCAACACAAGATCAAGCTGCTGCTGCAATTGCTGTACAAGATATTCCGGTATTTGCTTGGAAAGGCGAAACAGAAGAAGAAGCAATATGGTGTATTAAACAAACTATTTTCGGCCCTGATAACTGGCGTCCAAATTTAATCTTAGATGATGGCGGTGATTTAACTCAAATCATGCATGATGAATACCCAGAGCTATTAGCAGATGTAAAAGGCTTATCAGAAGAAACAACAACGGGTGTTCACCGTCTCTACGAAATGATGAAAGATGGCTCGTTGAAAGTACCAGCAATCAACGTTAATGATTCGGTAACAAAATCTAAATTCGATAACCTTTACGGCTGCCGTGAATCCTTATTAGATGGTATCAAACGTGCAACTGATGTAATGATCGCCGGTAAAATCTGTGTTGTATTAGGTTATGGTGACGTAGGTAAAGGTTGTGCACAGGCATTCAAAGGCATGGGCGCAACTGTCATGGTGACTGAAATTGATCCTATCTGTGCACTACAAGCATCGATGGAAGGCTACCGCGTAGTCAATATGGATGATGCTGCAGCATTAGGTGATATCTTCGTGACGACAACGGGTAATCTGAAAGTTATCAACCATGACCATATGAAAGCGATGAAAAATGAATCTATCGTCTGCAATATCGGCCACTTTGATTCAGAAATTGATGTCGCGTCATTACGTCAATACGAATGGGTAAATGTGAAACCACAAGTTGATCATATTATCTTCCCTGATGGTAAGCGTATTACGCTATTGGCAGAAGGTCGTTTAGTAAACTTAGGTTGTGCAACAGGCCACCCTAGTTTTGTAATGTCAGCGTCATTCACTAACCAAGTAATGGCACAAATCGAGTTATGGCATAACAGTGATACCTATAAAAATGAAGTGTATGTGTTACCAAAATCATTAGATGAAAAAGTAGCTCGATTGCATTTAGGTCGCATCGGTGCGAATCTAACTGAATTAACCACCGAACAAGCGGAATATTTAAGTCTAGATAAAACAGGTCCATACAAACCTGAACATTACCGCTACTAAGAAATAGTCGGGGCTAATACAGAGGTATTAGTCCCGATTTATCATTATAAATGAATACCGACTGAATAAAATTATGACTAAAGAATTGACTGTTAGCTGCGAATTTTTCCCTCCTAAAACGGATAAAGGCATAGCCAATATGCGTAATGTGCGTGAAAAATTAGCGCCTCTTAAGCCTGAATTTTATTCAGTCACCTTCGGTGCTGGTGGTTCAACACAAGACAATACCTTAAATGCTGTTATAGATATTCAACAAGACAGTGCAAAAACGGCTATTGATGCCGCGCCACATTTATCGTGTGTAGGATCGACTTCTGAAGGTATTAGAGAAATTCTAGACACATTCAAAACAAATGATATTCGTCGTATTGTTGCATTACGTGGCGACTTACCTTCTGGCATGCGCGCTCCTGGTGATTTCCGTTATGCCAATGAATTAATTGAGTTTATTCGCAAGGAAACCGGCGATCATTTCACTATTGAAGTGGCTGCTTATCCAGAAGTTCACCCTCAAGCACAATCAGCTGAAATTGATTTAATCAATTTTAAACGCAAAGTTGACGCAGGTGCCGATAGTG
>CAJXPP010000209.1 GCA_913058195.1 uncultured Gammaproteobacteria bacterium
CTAGTCTCGTGGGCTCGGAGATGTGTATAAGAGACAGGCCTTAATCAGTAGCTTTGCATTTGGTTCTGCTCAAGCAGCAACTGTCAGCTCGTTATCAGATAGTTTTGATAGTGTACCGTCTCAGACTAACTACACTAGCTTCAGTAACTGGGATGTCAGTAATGGCACCGTAGATGCGATACAGGTTGGCAACCCTTGGGGACTTAATTGTGTAACAGGAGGTTGTGTTGACCTTGATGGTTCAACAGGCAATGCTGGTGACCTTACTAGTAAAGATGGCTTCTCTGCAGGTCAATACACGCTTTCATTTGATTTGTCAGGCAATCAGCGCAATAGCGCTAGCGATGGATTAACTGTTAAGTTTGGTGATTATGAGTATACATTCAACTTAGCATCTAATGCTGTATGGACAACTTTTCTCATCTCATCTGTCAATGTAAATGAAGGAGATAAACTCTCGTTTATGCACGCAGGTGGAGATAACATCGGCATTATGCTAGATAACGTTTCAGTTTCCGCAGTGCCTATTCCAGCAGCAGCATTTTTGTTTGCACCTGCACTATTAGGTTTTATGGGTTTACGTCGTAAGGCTAAAAACTCTGTAGCTTAATACTCAAGCAACTAGATACAACATTAAGTCGTAGTGATTAAGTTCATTGCGGCTTTTTTGTATCAACGCACTGCATATTCTTAATGCAAAACCTTAAAATGAACTTTTTCTTATAAAAACTAGAATCTCACTCTGATGTATATGAGGGTATTACACATCTACTAGAGCCTGGCTAGATGGGGTGCCCCCATGCCTTTTATTATTTCTGGATTGAGTTATGTCGAAAGGTTACTTGTTTGGTACAAGAATTGGTACAAAATGCTATAATCTGAGCCTAACTTGCTGAGCAGGTAATAAATTAATAGTGCTGGTAGAATTAGCTATATCAAGGGATTATGTCTACCAAAGATGAATGATTGTCCTCGACAGAACCCGGCTTATCGGCCATCTCATTTTTTATAAGTTTGAACAGTTAAACTTGATCAAATACACCCAGTATTATCAGGTTTCCAAGTTCTAACAGTGCTAAGTCATGCTCTATTGTTTTTTACACCTTCAGCAATAACCTCACGCTTAAATGATTTAGACAGTGCGATGACACCTTCAACAATTGCGAGATTATCCGCGTCATACCTATACAAATGGTTAATTTTCTTAAAGCTATCTATCTAGATATATAGGAGAGCTAAGCATGAATTATTTTTAAGGTGTAAGTTGTTGTTTAATAAAGGTGTTTTAAAATTATTGGCGAGCTATAATTAATAATTTAGATAGCGGGTTTGTTAAAACAATACACAATATACCCAAATGAATGACTGTTTCCGCTAAATACTTAATTTATCAATTTTTAATATTTGCTTTTAAAATAACTTAAAGGTGATCTTTCGAGATATAACTATCTTCATTACCTAGAATCTACTTTAACTTCCAAGCCCAGTTTAATGATAAAAAAGTAGTCCTTGATTAGAGTTAAACCACTTTCTCTCCCACCTTGACTAAAAGCAGCTAAGTCATTGACCGCTAAAGAAGAATCTGTTTATTACCATGCTTGACATGCTCTAGACTCGCTCCTATAGTGTCGCTTAGTGGGTAATTGTGGATCAAAGTGGATCAAAAAGGATAACTTTAAGTGTTTCGAGGCGTAGCAACTTTCAATCTAGATGCAAAAGGACGGATGGCCATTCCAGCTAAGTTCCGCAAGCATCTGGACGTCTGTTGTGAAGGGCGTTTAGTCGTCACCATTGATCACTCTGACCATTGTTTACAACTATACCCGTTGTCCGAATGGGAAGGCGTTGAGAAAAAATTATCTGCGTTACCAAGTTTGAATCCTCAAGTGCGTCGTTTAAAGCGAATGTTACTGGGTTATGCAACTGAATGCGAAATGGATAGTAATGGGCGTATTTTACTCCCTGCAAAACTACGTGAGTTTGCAGGCTTACAAAAAAGTACGGTAATGATAGGTCAAGGGAATAAGTTTGAGCTCTGGGATGAGAAAACTTGGAATACCCTGATGGATGATTGTTTGGAAGAAGATTTTGACGGTATTTTACCGACTGAATTAGAAAATCTCTCAATTTAAGGCGATATGATGACTGATAGCCATTCAGAACATTTACCAGTATTGCTAAATGAGACCGTTGAGTCCTTGGCTGTAAAAGCTGATGGGATTTATATTGATGGGACTTTTGGACGAGGCGGGCATGCGCGCCAAGTTTTATCACGCTTATCTGAGCAAGGTCGTTTGTTAGGCTTGGATAAAGATCCTGCTGCGATTGCAACAGCTAATGAATTATCATTACAAGATCCTCGTTTTAGTATTGAACAATGCTCTTTTGCCGATATGTCAGCTGTGGTTAATGAGCATTTATGGCAAGGCAAAGTCGATGGCATCTTGTTAGATATTGGTGTGTCTTCACCGCAGATTGATGTGGCCGACCGTGGCTTTAGTTTCCAAAAAGATGGTCCGTTAGATATGCGGATGAACCCTGATGTAGGCATGAGTGCTGCAGAATGGTTGGCGACAGCTAAAGTCGAAGATATTACCTTTGTGATTAAAACATTAGGCGAAGAGCGCTTCGGTAAACGAATTGCCAATGCAATTGTTGAAACACGTGAACATACGCCGATTGTTTCAACGACACAATTAGCTGCTTTGGTTGATAAGGCAATGCCGTTTCGTGAAAAGAACAAACATCCTGCAACACGTACATTTCAAGCAATCCGAATTTATATCAATAATGAGCTAGAAGACTTAAAAGCAGGCTTAGAGCAATCTTTAGATGTATTGGCTATTGGTGGACGCCTATCAGTAATAACATTTCACTCATTAGAAGATCGAATTGTAAAACGCTATTTTCGTGATGAAGCTAAAGGTGATGATTTGCCTTCAAACTTCCCTATCAGAGCGGCAGACTTACACCCACGTATTAAGTTAATCGGTAAGGCTACTAAAGCAGGAGAGCAAGAGTTAGCAATTAATCCACGCGCACGAAGTGCAGTATTACGTGTAGTAGAAAAAGTGTTATGAGTCTCTTTAACCGTCTAGTTCCATTAAATGTCGAGCTTCCAATCGCCTTGGTTGTATTAACAGTTATTGCTACATCAATGGCCGTGGTTTATAGCAAGTACTTGTGGCGGACAGAGTTTGTTGAACTACAGAAATTAGAATATACGCGAGATAAGTTAGATGAAGAGTGGGGCCGTTTATTATTAGAACAAAGCACGTGGGCAAGCCCTGGTCGTGTTGAGCGACAATCACGTTTACGTCTAAATATGATTGTGCCAACAGCTGATATGACTGTGGTGATTAAGCCATGAGCCGTAAAACAATAAATCATGTGGGCACTTGGCGCCTGAATCTAGTGCGAATGGTGTTTATTGGCCTAGTATTGGGATTAGCTTGGCGCTTAGCAGATATCCAAGTGTTACACCCTGATTTCTTGCGTAATCAAGGTGATGCAAGACATGTACGTCATGTTGCTATTCCAGCTCATCGCGGCATGATCTTAGATCGTAATGGCGAGCCATTAGCAATTAGCACTCCTGTTCATTCTATCTGGTTTAATCCACAAGATATCAGTGCTGACAGTGCTCAATTAAAACAATTGGCTAAGTTGTTAGATATAAAAGTGTCATCTATTAAGAAGAAAATGAAAGATGGGGCAAAAAAACATCGTGAATTTGTTTATTTAAAGCGCCGAGTAACGCCAGAATTAGCAGGTCAGGTTAAGCAATTGGAAATTAAAGGTGTTGCTTTACAACGAGAATATAAACGCTTTTACCCGGCAGGTGAGGTTGCTTCACACCTTGTCGGTTTTAATAATGTTGATGATGATGGTCAAGAAGGTTTAGAGCTAACCCATAATGAAACACTGAAAGGTGTATCTGGCCTAAAACGATTATTACGAGATAGTCGTGGCAATTACGTTGGCGGTGGAGAGCAAATTAAGGCGAGTAAAGATGGCCAAAATATTAGTTTGAGTGTCGATCTCCGTTTGCAGTATTTAACCTATCAAGCACTTAAAGAGACTGTTAAAAAGTATCATGCTCATGCCGGAACAGCGGTTATCTTAGATGTGAATACAGGTGAAGTATTGGCTATGGCTAATCAACCTGCTTTTAATCCTAATAATAGACGAGGTTTAAAACAAGCTTCTTTGCGAAATCGTGCAGTAATAGATTTGTTTGAACCAGGATCAACCTGTCTCTTATACACATCTCCGAGCC
>CAJXPP010000210.1 GCA_913058195.1 uncultured Gammaproteobacteria bacterium
TCTACACAGAGTAGATCGTCGGCAGCGTCAGATGTGTATAAGAGACAGATATTACCCATAATCAGAAAAGTCGCCGTGCCGTGGGTAAAACATTCACCTAAATTTGGGCAAGCAGCTTCTTCACATACAGTATGTAATTCATTTTCGCGTAAAAGTGATTTTAAACGTACCACTTCAGGGTTGCTATGTGCTTTTGCACGGATCCATGCAGGCTTACGTTTAGGATCACTTGGAATTATTTTTATTGGGATCCGTGATACTTTTGATTCGCCTTTTAAAGCTTTCACATCACGTTTCATTTTTACTGTTTCAGTCATTCAGTTGTTGCCTCATCTGCCGTTCAAATGCAGATACAAATTGTTGTTTCGCTTCATCCATTGTAATCAAAATACCAAGGCGTTTTAAATCAATCATTTCCATTCCTTGGTAACCGCAGGGATTAATGCGTGTAAATGGACTCAAATCCATATCAATATTTAAACTCAAACCATGATAACAAGCACCACGTTTAACCCGTAGTCCTAACGATGCAATTTTACGATCGTCTACATACACTCCTGGGGCATCATTGCGAGCTTGTGATTCAATTCCATATTGGGCCAGAAATTGAATAACGGCATTTTCTAAACAAGAAACCATCTCACGAACACCAATATGCTGACGCTTTAAATCGATCAAGGTATATGCTATCAATTGGCCTGGACCATGATATGTCACTTGACCACCACGATCGGTTTTTATAACAGGAATATTACCTGTATCAAAAACATGCTCATCTTTACCATTTATGCCCTGCGTAAATACTGCTTGGTGCTCTAATAACCAAAGCTCATCTTCTGTTTTTTCATCTCGCTGAAGTGTGAAGTTACGCATTGCTTCACTGCTTTCTTGAAATTCTGTTAAACCTAAATCTTTTACTAGCATCAAAATTTAAAGCACGTACTTCACATGTTCATGATCACTTAACTGCTGATAAATTGCATCTAACTGCTTCTTACTTGTTGCCGTAATCGTGACGGTAATAGAGGTAAATTTTCCGCCCGAACTATGTTTAGTATTAATACTACCTTCTTTTATATCTTCCACATGACCACGAACAATAGACACAACAATCTCATCTAAACCAACATTAGCAGGCCCCATCGCTTTAATTGGAAACTCACATGGAAATTCAATTAGAGTGTCTGCTTCTTCGCTCATGCTACACCTTTCAATTTATATTGTTGATATAAAGCGTCCATTTTTTGCCAAACAGGTCCTGGTACACCACCAGCAACAGCTTCACCATCTAACTGGGTAATAGCGACCACTTCTTTAGTCGAGCTACTGATCCAAATTTCATCTGCTTGTTTTAATTGCTGTTCTGTTACCGCTTGTTCAATAATTGGCAGATTGTTTGCCTTAGCAATATCGATGACAACATCACGTGTAATACCGGGCAATACCTTTTCATCTTTAGGCGCAGTATAAATCGTGCCTTGAATCACAACATAAGCATTACTAGCTGCGCCTTCGGTTAAATAACCATCTCGTATTAATAAGGCCTCTAAAGCACCCGCTTCATGAGCTTGTTGTTTTAATAAGCTATTCGGCAATAAAGTAATCGCTTTAATATTACAATTCTGCCAGCGAATATCTGCCAGTGTAATCGCCGCCGCACCTTTGGTTTTATACTTTTCAGGTACAGGCTGAAGCGGATTGCTCATTGCAAATGCCGTTGGTGTAACACCTTCAGGAAAAATATGATCTCTTGGTGCTACGCCACGCGTAACCTGTAGATAAAGTGATTGGTCGCCACCACCATTTAGCTCTATTAACTGCTTAATCAGTGCTTGCCATTCTGAGTTAGAATGCGGATTTTTCATTCTCACGCCATTAAGGCTTGTTTGTAAGCGAAGCAAATGCCCATCTAATTGAAAACATTTTCCAGCATAAACAGGAATGACCTCATAAACGCCATCACCTAATAAAAAGCCACGATCAAATACGGAGACCTTTGCTTGATCAGCCGTTAAAAACTCACCATTCAAATAAACCTTATCCATCTATCTTAGCCCCAGATCATCATTAAGATAGTATCTAATAGGCGTCTCCACCAGCTACCTTTTTTGACATCATCGAGTGCAATAAGTGATTGTGTTTCAATCAATTCATCGCCAAGATGAATGGTTACTTGTCCTAATACTTGACCCGCTGAAATAGGTGCAATTATCGGTTGTTGTAGATTGGTTGTTGCTACTAATTCTTTATAACGTCCTCTGGGCACTGTAACAGCCAAAGATTGTGCTAAACCGAGATTTAGTATATCAATTTCACCCTTCCATACCTTAGTATCAGTGATTTTTTCTTGTGCTTTATAAAGGTCATGACTTTCGAAAAAACGGAAACCATAATTAAATAATTTTTGTGTTTCTTGCGCTCGTGCATTCTCACTACGAGTACCAAGTACCACTGATATTAGTCGCATACCACTACGCTTTGCTGATGCTGTCAAACAGTATCCTGCTTCATCTGTATGGCCTGTTTTTAAACCGTCAACGGTAGCATCACGCCATAACAACTTATTACGATTGTGTTGAGTAATATTGTTATAAGTAAACTCTTTTTCGGCATACCAAGCATAGTGGTCTGGAAAATCTCGGATAATCGCAGCGGCTAAAATAGCAATATCTTGTGCCGTTGTGTAGTGATCGGCATCAGGTAGACCTGTCGAGTTACGATAATTAGTGTTAATCAAGCCCAATTTCTGTGCATATTGATTCATCATTTGGGCAAAGGTATCTTCACTACCCGCAATATGTTCTGCTAGTGCAACAGCGGCATCATTACCAGATTGAATAATCATGCCTCGAAGTAACACTTCGACCGACACCTTAGTATTTACTTCAATAAAGCTACGAGATCCAACCATGCGCCACGCTTTTTCACTAATCAGCACCTCATCTGCTAATGCAATATTACCAGCAGCAAGTTCATGCGACACCACATAAGCTGTCATTAGCTTAGTAATACTGGCAGGAGGAAGACGTTGTAGTGAATTATGTTCTGCAATAACCCTACCACTGGCAAAATCTTGCAAAATATAAGATTTTGCAGCAATAGTAGGTGCTGAAGGGTTCGGTGTAACAGCTGCTGACACTGAACCTACGAACAGTAATCCTACTACTATAATTTTTAATCTATTTAACATTAATATTTTCCACTCACTCTAAAATAAATTATTCAACCACTATATGGGCATCATTAAAGCCTAAATCAAGTAACTGACCTGCTAACTGATTGCCATATTCAGTACTTTCTAATGGGCCTATCCGTACACGATACAGAGTCCCATTTCCTTTAGTTAAAGGTGCAATAAAAATAGCATCTTCAATTTGGCTTTGTAGTTTTAACTTCATCTTTTCAGCACTATATTGGGTACTAAAAGCCCCCATTTGTAAAAATAAAGCTGCTACTGAAATGTTATGTGTAGGTATTGCTGCAGCTTCCACAGTCTTCACCGTGGCTGTTCTATATCCAGCTGAGATTGCTTTAACTTCAACGTTACCAGTGCCTTTTCCTATAATGCCTAATTTAGTAGCAGCGCTATAAGATAGATCGATAATTCTTCCTCCATGAAAAGGACCTCGGTCATTTACTTTAACAATCACTTTTCGGCCATTATCAAGATTAGTGACTTCGACATAACTCGGTAATGGTAATGTTTTATGGGCTGCAGTCATCGCATACATATCGTAAGGTTCACCACTAGAGGTACGTTTGCCATGAAACTTTGTGCCATACCAAGACGCTATGCCTTTTTGCTGGAATCCTTGACTAGACTTAAGTGTGTAATAACGCTTACCAAATACAACATAAGATGCTGGGTTGCCATATTTACTACGAGGTTCATCTCGTGGCACGGCATTAGGGATAGATGAAACATTAGTTGCTTTTTTAGGCGCACTGTCTTGTTTACTACCTATACTGCCACATGCAGCAATTAGTATTAATAAACAAATAATACTGAAACGTTTTAACATTAAAGTCATTTTTCTTGCTCATACTGAGTGCGAATTTCATTCGCCAACTGCGTGACAGCCATTGCATACATTCTACTGTGATTATATCGAGTGATGGCATAAAAGTTTTGACGTGCTAGCCAATATTCTTCACCATTTTTCTGAGTTAATGAAATCAGAGCGATATTATCTTCACCTTCCGGCCTGTCTCTTATACACATCTCCGAGCCCACGAGACTAGGCATGATCTCGT
>CAJXPP010000211.1 GCA_913058195.1 uncultured Gammaproteobacteria bacterium
AGAGTAGATCGTCGGCAGCGTCAGATGTGTATAAGAGACAGTACAGGTGCTTTGCAAGCGTATGCCGGTAAATTTGAGCAAGCACAGCAGGGTACAATTTTATTGGATGAAATTTCTGAGATGGATTTAGGCCTACAAGCTAAATTACTTCGAGTATTGCAAGAACGTGAAGTTGAACGAATTGGAGGACGAAAACTGATTTCACTAGATGTACGGGTATTAGCTACAACTAACCGTTTATTACGTGAGGAAGTCGCTGCGGGACGGTTCCGTGAAGACTTGTATTATCGTCTGAATGTGTTCCCTCTACAGTTATTACCATTACGAGAACGCCCAGATGATATTTTACCGTTATCAAACCAGCTGATAGGGCGTCACTGTCGCCAATCTTCGCGTATACATCCTGAGTTTAGTCAATGTGCCCAAAAGGCGTTGTTAGAGCACCAATGGCAAGGTAATGTGCGTGAGCTTGATAATGTATTGCAACGAGCACTTATACTTCAGCCCGGACATACTATTACCGCTAATGATTTAGCATTTGAATCGATGTCATCATTGCTTGGTATTAGTAGCCAAAATATTGGCGAAGTGACCGAAGAAGGAAATCTTAGTGATGATTTACGTAGCCATGAGCAGCGACATATTTTAGATGCTTTATCACGAAATAATTGTAGTAGACGTTCTACAGCAAAGGAACTAGGCATAAGTGAACGCACACTTAGATATAAGCTGTCTCGTTTCAGAGAAGAGGGTGTAACTATTCCTGAGAAGATTGGCAAGAAGTCTGCATAAGCCAATTAACAATAGAAATTAGTGGAGAAGTATCATGATTAATGCAATCGACCCAAACCAATTATTAACTCAAATGCGTGCTGAGCAAGCTAGAGCTACACAGCAGGTTAATGTTAATCCTTCAACGCAAGTTCAAGGGACAGACAGTGTTAATTTTTCAGGTTTGATAAAGTCTGCAATTGATCAGGTTAATGAGACTCAGCAGGCATCAGGGAAATTAAAAACAGCTTTTGAAATGGGCGATCCAAATGTAAGTTTAGTAGATGCAATGATTGCATCACAAAAGGCTGGAGTTGCGTTTCAGGCCACGGTCCAAGTTAGAAATAAACTTGTTGCAGCCTATGAAGAAGTAATGAGAATGAGCGTTTAAGCTAGGTGGAAATGTAAAGTATTTTGAATTTAAGCATCATTAAATAAGAAGAAAAATTATGGAAAACGCACCTGCAACAACAAACCCTGCATCAGGCCTACCACTACCTACTACTCCACTTGGAGCAATGCAGTCTAATATGTCGCGTCAACCTGTTATGAAGCAAGTTGGATTTTTATTAGCGATAGCAGCCAGTATTGTGCTTGGCGGCAATGTATTTATGTGGTCAAAATCACCAAATTACCAAATATTGTTTTCAGGTATGCAGCCTATTGAAACATCTGAAGTTGTCACTATTTTGCAGCAATCAAATATTAGATATAAGTTAGACCCTGCTTCAGGCGCACTATTGGTGCCTTCTGCTGATGTGCAAGGTTTACGGCTTAAATTAGCTGCGGCCGGACTACCTAGAAGTTCATCACAAGGCATGGATATGCTTGATGAAGAGCAAGGGTTTGGCACCAGTCAATTTGTTGAACGAGCACGCTATCAAAGAGCAATGGAAGAAGAGCTAGCGCGGTCAATTTCAGAAATCTACAATGTGAGTAGTGCTCGAGTTCATTTAGCGACACCAAAACAATCAGTGTTTGTTCGTGAACGTAAGAAGCCAACAGCCTCTGTTGTCGTTAACCTTCATGCCGGGCGTAATCTTGACCGAGGCCAAGTGTCAGCAATTAGTCATATGGTTTCTTCTAGTGTGCCAAATATGTCGAGTAAAGACGTCACTATTGTTGATCAGAAAGGTAAATTATTGACGAATGGTCGGCAAGAAGAAGGGGTTGCGATGAGCAATAGTCAAATGCAATACTCTCAAAAATTAGAACAAGGTTATATTCGTCGAATTGAAGATATATTGTCACCGATTGTGGGGCTAGATGGTGTAAGAGCGCAAGTTGTTGCTGAAGTAGACTTTACGGTAACAGAACAGACTCAAGAACGTTACAATCCAGACTTAGCAGCAATTCGCAGCGAACAAATTCAAGAAGATAGTCGTGTTGGAAGTGGAATTGTGGGTGGTGTACCAGGGGCATTATCGAATCAACCACCTGGTGGTGGTGTTGCACCTGAGCAAGTAACAGCTAATACTGATTTAGCAACGGGTGAAGCAACAAGCCAGAAGTCAGGGCGTAGCAGTAAGAGCAGTACGCGTAATTTTGAGTTAGATCGTACTATTAGCCATACTCGTTTAGCACCGGGCTCTATTCGTCGCTTAAGCGTAGCGGTATTAGTTAATGAACGACGAACGACGGATGCAGAGGGTAATTTGACTTCCACTCCCTTAACAGAAAATGAAATGACACGAATAAATGCTTTAGTGATGGATGCAATAGGCTTTAATAAAGCGCGTGGTGACAGCTTAAATGTTGTGAATGCGCCATTTGTTGTTCCTGCTGCAGTTGAGCCACTTCCTGCCTTACCAATCTGGGAACAAGCGTGGGTTTGGGATCTAGCAAAACAAGCTCTAGGTGGTCTATTAGTGTTATTCTTAGTATTCGGTGTGATTAGACCTGCCTTTAAAGATATGAATAAAGTGCCAGTGAACGAAAATGGTGCCGCTGGTGGAATGACGGCAGCTCAAGCTGCCACAGCTAGCGGTGGCGATAATATTGCACAAATCACGACAGGTTCAGCGGATATGGAAGAACAAATGACTAATGTTCGAAGCTTAGTACAGCAAGATCCAGCCCTTGTTGCTCAGGTAGTGAAAAACTGGACCGCGAGCGACGCATAATGGCTGAAGAAGCAAGAAAACTAAATGGTACAGAACGAGCGGCAGTATTTTTACGTTCTTTAGGTGAAAATGAAGCTGCTGAAGTGCTAAAGCATATGAACCCCAAAGAGGTTCAAAAAGTGGGTCAAAAGATGGCGACCCTCAGTAATGTGACGCGCGAAGAAGTACAAGGTGTTTTAGATGAATTTGTGACGACTGTTGAGCAAGAAACTGGCTTAGGAATCGGCTCGCACGATTATGTACGGAAAATGTTGGTGGGTGCTTTAGGTGAAGATAAAGCCGGCAGTTTATTAGACCGAATTCTTTCGGGTGGAAATACCAGCGGACTAGAACAACTAAAATGGATGGATGCTCGTGGTATCTATGAAGTGATTCGACTTGAGCATCCGCAAATTATTGCAATTGTGTGTTCGTTCTTGGAGTCCGATCAAGCAGCCCAAGTATTAGCTATGTTCCCCGAACGTGATCAAGCAAATGTTATTCTTCGTATATCGACATTAGACGGTGTTCAGCCCGCTGCATTATCTGAGTTAAATGATATTCTTGAGAAACAATTTAGTGGTAATGCCGGAGGCCAAACAGCAACGGTTGGCGGTATGAAAACAGCAGCGGATATCCTCAACTTTGTTGAAGGTAGTGTAGAAGCTTCAATCATGGAATCCATTAAAGAAGCTGAACCTGACCTTGGGCAAGGAATCGAAGATCTTATGTTTGTCTTTGATAATTTGATTGATGTTGATGACCGTGGCATTCAAGCTATTATGCGTGAAATTCAAACAGATCAATTGCAGTTAGCACTAAAAGGTGCTGATGAGACATTGAGAGAAAAATTCTTGGCGAATATGTCTCAGCGTGCTGCTGAAATGTTACGTGATGATTTAGAAGCGATGCCTCCAGTTCGTCTAAGCGATGTTGAGGGAGCTCAGAAAGGTATTCTAAGTGCCGCACGAATCTTGTCTGATAAAGGCGAGATTCAATTAGGCGGAGGCGGAGGCGATGACTTCGTCTAAAAATGAATTAATCACCGAGCAATCAAATGTGGTTTCACCAGAAGAAATAGCTACTTATCAACGTTGGCAAGCACCAAGAATGGTATCAGTGACTGATGTTGATGACCAGTC
This sequence comes from uncultured Gammaproteobacteria bacterium, assembly GCA_913058195.1. Classification (GTDB taxonomy): domain Bacteria; phylum Pseudomonadota; class Gammaproteobacteria; order Nitrosococcales; family Methylophagaceae. Next base: position 4,016 of record CAJXPP010000211.1, read on the forward strand.
GATGTTGACTGTTGAAGGTATTGAAAAATTACATAAAGAAGCTGGAGAAGAAGGCTATACAGAAGGCTTTGAAAAAGGTCAAAATGAAGGCTATCGAGTTGGTATGGAGACTGCGCAGCTAGAAATCCAACACCAGGTTTCATTATTACAGCAAGTTATGACCGGATTAAATACCTGTCTCTTATACACATCTGACGCTGCCGACGATCTACTCTGTGTAGA
>CAJXPP010000212.1 GCA_913058195.1 uncultured Gammaproteobacteria bacterium
CTTTTTATTTTTAATTGGCGGAGCGGACGGGACTCGAACCCGCGACCTCCGGCGTGACAGGCCAGCATTCTAACCAGCTGAACTACCGCTCCACACTAACTTCAAGCAAGACAATACAAGATTGCGATGTGCTGAAGAAGCGAGAAGAATACAGTAAAAATTATAAAAGTGTTAGCGTTATTTTTATAAAAATAACGCTACACTTAAGCATTCCACTACAAGTAAGTATTTACTTCCAGTTAGCTTCCTTTGCTGATTGAAGCTTGTCATAGCCAATCAATAAACTAGTATGCCGTTCAAACCCTTCCAAACCCAGTCCTGGGCAATGTAAACCGCTAAATAAGCTTACTCCTTCTACAATTGCCAAGCCATCTGCGACAAGCTGTTTGCCATACATTAACTCAAGCCCAGATTGATACTCTGCATAATCACGTTGTGCATTCCACTTAATTTCTAATAATGCTTTTAAACAGCGATAATGACGAATGGCTGCTTCATCAGCCTGTTCAAGCAACAAACACCAATCAACCCACTCCATTGCCTCCTCACTCTGCATAGCAAGGTTTAGCATAGCTTTAATATCACCCAGTCGAGCAGTAGCCCATAATGTTCCAGGATCCGGTGCTAAACCAATAAAGGGTGCTGCTTGCGTTTGATCGTTATACCCCCCTTCATTAAGCCGCTCTAAAACATCACTCCATTGCTTTTCATTACCTTGCTTAAGCGTTAAAAAGTCTTCTCGGAATAGGGCGCCTTCATTATTATTTTCCCAAACCAGCTCATCGACAGGATAAATATCAGACATGCCAGGCACAAGAATTCGGCAGGCGTACACATCTAAATGTTCATAATCAGAGATGTAAATCTCAAAGCCCATTTTATGAATCATATCGCTTAAATAATCAAACTCATTTGCCGTTTTAGCATCATGATCCCAGTCATTAAATTCATAATCAGGTGTCTTGCGGAAAAAGTCATTGGAGATATAGCCACTTGAGTCAATAAAGTGCATCTCAAGATTTTGGGGTGATGCCACTTCTTCCAAATCAAATGTAGCTGGGTGGAAGACATCCAATTGATCCAAACTACGTCCTTGCAACAACTCCGTTACGGTGCGTTCTAACGCCACTTCAAAACTCGGGTGAGCGCCAAATGAGGCAAATACAGAGCCATCTTTTGGGTTAATCAGTGTCACACTCATAACAGGGTATATGCCACCCAATGAAGCATCCGATACTTTCAAACTATAACCGTGTAACTCCAGCTCTTTTATCGCCTGCTTGATCGTAGGGTAGCGATCTAATACGGCTTCAGGTACATCTGGCAAACAGATACCTTCGGCTATGATTTTGTTCTTCACATAACGTTCGAAGACTTCAGACAAGCCCTGCACGCGAGCCTCATTTTTAGTGTTTCCAGCAGACATTCCGTTACTTACAAAAATATTACCAATAACATTAATCGGGATATAAATAGAGGTTTGGTCTCGCAAGCGGAGATAAGGTGCTGCACATATGCCTCTTTCACCTGTGCCCGAATTTATATCAAACAGCATAGATGGCATTAACTCTTTTTCTGGGTCAAAATAAGCCCATAAGGACTCATCCATTAAGCCCTCAGGCATATCGTCACCAGTAGCATCAAACCAACGTTCGTTTGGGTAATGTACAAATTTACTTTGACTATGCTTCTCACCAAGGTAAAAATCAGCAAAAAAATAGTTGCAGCTCAAGCGCTCAAAGTATTCACCCAATGCACTCGCTAAGCAGGCTTTTTCAGTCGCACCTTTACCGTTGGTGAACATCAGTGGGCAGCTTTTATCGCGGATATGAACTGAATAAACATTACTGACAGGGTTAAGCCATGATGCTTGCTCAATATCAAAACCAAATGACTTCAGCTTTGCTTCCATCACCGCGATAGTTGTTTCTAGATCGCTATCTTTACCTTTGATATACGTTTTCTCAGTCATGTCTTTTTCCCCATTCAAAAAAATGGCCTCATAAAGAGGCCATCTAAATTCTAATACTCAGAAACCGCTTATTGCTTTTTAGGTTTTACTACGCCAATCGCGCCATCAGACCGCGCCATTAAATAAGCGTAAAGTTGATCACGGCCTGCCATTACCTTCACGTTTGCTTTCCATGCTGGCATGCTACCAATGGTTCCTGCTTTACCGTTCTCGACGGTGTTGAAAAATTCTTTTTCTGAAATAAACTTCAGGCTATCAGCTAAATTTGGTCCGACCATGCCTTGACCATACGTTCCATGACAACGTGCACACCAGTTACGATACAACTTAAAGCCAGCATAACTTTCACTATCTAATTTATTTCCATCAACCACGCTATAAAGTGCTGATTTATTGTCATCTTCAAGTTCTGCTGTCGGTACTGTTGCTGCTGGCTCAACAACATCAGCAATAACCTGTTCAACTTTCTCTACAGCTTGGACAACTGTATTTTCAGCAACAAGCTCGGTTGTAACAGCAATCGCCACTTCAGGCATAACCTCAGCTTGGGCTTCTTCAACAACAGGCTCAACAGTACTTTCAATTTCTGTTTGAGATGCAACAATTTTTGCACCCTGATAACCATCATCATTACTTTTTAAGAATGGCACGAAAGCCATAATAATAGCTGCAGTAAGCACTGTATGCATCACAACATTGATTAGCTTTTTATTCATTGCTATTAAACCCCAATTACATTCGAAATATTATTGTCGATCATATCACTATGAGAACGTCAGACCAAACCCGATAAAAAGACGTCCGCATATTTAAATGATGAGATAATAGGCTCTTAATAACTATCCTGAAGGTTGAGTAATGAGCGTAGAACAAGCACTAATGCAGCGTAGTAATTCAACATGTGAGCTCTGTGCCGCTGACAATAACCTTAATGTCTATAACATGCCACCAACAGCTGATGGCAGTACTGAACAGGCTGTTTTAGTCTGTAAAACCTGCCTTGACCAAATTGAAGTACCAGACACAATGGATGCCAATCATTGGCGTTGTCTTAATGATGCGATGTGGAAGCCAGTCGATGCAGTCCAAGTTATGTCATGGCGTTTATTAACCCGCTTATCAGTTAAAGGTGAAGTATGGGCACAAGATCTTGTCGACATGATGTATCTTGAAGATGAGATGCAACAATGGGCTAAAGCAACTGAATCAGATGATAGTGCAGCGACTAGCGATCATAAAGATAGCAACGGAGCCGCATTATTAGAGGGCGATAGCGTAACGCTTATAAAAGATCTCGATGTAAAAGGTGCTAATTTCACCGCTAAACGGGGCACCATGGTGAAAAATATCTCACTCACCGATAATCCAGAACAAATTGAAGGTCGAGTCAATGGCACGCGCATCGTGTTATTAACTAAGTTTTTGAAAAAGGCTTAATTATCACCTTGTCAGAATAGTGAGATACAAGGATGCAATTCACAGAGCTTGAGCCTAAGAAATGACATTATACAAGTCATGTAATCAAGTGAAAGCTCTTAATTCTTAGGAGAGAGAAGTGCAGTGTATCTCTACAATAGCCGCTAAACCTTATAGTCTAACTGACGCCATGCTTCATATAAGATGATCGCAGTGGCATTAGACAAGTTCAAGCTTCGACTATTTTCTTGCATAGGAATACGGATTTTCTGATCTGCTGCAATTACATCTAGCACTTCAGCCGGTAAACCTCGTGATTCAGGTCCAAACAACAATACATCATCATCTTGATATTGTGCTTGATTATGATTCTGACTTGCCTTGGTTGTGCAAGCAAATAAACGTCTTTCTCCCAACCAAGACTGAAATGTTGAAAAATCAGCATGCACTTTTATCTCTGCAAACTCGTGATAATCTAAACCTGCACGGCGAAGTCGCTTGTCATCTAATACAAAACCCAATGGTTCTATAAGATGAAGTTGTGCACCAGCATTGGCACATAGGCGGATGATGTTACCAGTATTCGGTGGAATTTCTGGTTCAAATAATGCGATATGTAACATAGTTAAATATTATCTTGCTGCTTGGTAACATCAATATGTAAGGTTAAATTTTGACCCGGCTTTAATAAGGTACGTTCGCTCAGACCATTCCAGTCACGTACCTGCGCCACACTGACATTGAATTTCTTAGATATCTTCCATAGTGAGTCACCACTACGGATTTTATAGTTAACAGCTGTCTCTTATACACATCTCCGAGCCCACGAGACTAGGCATGATCTCG
>CAJXPP010000213.1 GCA_913058195.1 uncultured Gammaproteobacteria bacterium
GCGTCAGATGTGTATAAGAGACAGTCTTGAAACCATTCGGTGTAGCCAATTTGGTCACCCATGCCGTAAAGGGCAATTATTTTTCCACTCAGATCAATATTGGCAATTTCAGGCCAATGTCCTTCCCAGTCTTCTTGAATTTCACCATAATCCCAAGTCGATATACCTAAAATAAGAATATCGTGATCTGCCATTTCAGTTAGCGCAGTGTCTTTAATATTGAATAAGGTTACTTGTTCTGCACCGAGTTCAGTTTGAATTTTTTCTGCTGCCATTTCGGTATAGCAAGTGGTTGAGCCATAAAATAGTGCAATATTCATTGATAATGATTACCGAGAGTTGTGTAGCCTAAATAAAAGGGACGGGAACTTATTTGCCGCGATTTTAGCAAATAAGCCGCTATCAATGCCAGTACAAATGATGATAAGAGGCAACAAAAGGCTTTAGAAGCTGTTGGCTGTTATTGCAATTAGCCCACTTTCACTGTAATTTTAGCCTCCTATAAGCGGTCACTTGTAATTAATGATAATTTAAACCTTATTACCCGCTAGCTAATTTATGGAAATCTCTATGTCTAAGAAGTATTTATTTGCCGCACTATTGAGTGTTTTTAGTTATTCTAATGTTGCTTTAGCTGATCCAGCTACACCAGCTAATAACAGTGTAATGTTACCAAGCGCTCAGTCAACAGAACTTAATCTTGTTAAAACGAAACTAAGCAACATGTTAGGTTTTAAAATTGACAGTATTAAAGCATCGCCTATGGCAGGTGTTGTTGAAGTGATCACCGACCAAGGATTATTTTATGCCAGTGCAGATGGTAATTTTTTATTGCACGGTAAAATGTATGGTTTAGGTGATAATGTTAGCAATTTAACCGAAGAAAGCTTAGCGCAGGTTCGTGTTGATGGCATGGCAAAATTCTCTGATTCGATGATTGTTTTTCCTGCAAAAAATGAAAAACATGTGGTCACTGTTTTTACTGATATTACTTGTGGCTACTGTCGTAAAATGCATGACCAAATTGAAGACTATAACGATAGAGGTATTACTGTTCGTTATTTAGCGTACCCACGTTCAGGCGTGAAAGACCGAAGTGGTCAATATTCTCAAGGCTTTAAAGACTTACGTTCAATTTGGTGTCATGAAGATCCTCAACAAGCATTAACAAAAGCGAAAAGTGGTTCAAATGTCGCTGCTCGTATTTGTGACAAGCCAATTGAAGAAGAGTTTGATTTTGGTCGTCAAGTTGGCGTGAGTGGCACACCGGCAATTATACTAGCAAATGGTATGATGGTGCCTGGTTACCAAGACCCAAGTAAATTGTCTAGCTTATTAGAAACAGCCTTACAAGGCGGTTAATATTTAAAAAATTTATCTGATAAAATGGCAAGTATTATACTTGCCATTTTTGTATCTACAGCTTTCATTATTCGCCTAATTAAAAAGACTCAATTCAATGCTTAAAGAGATCATTCGTCGAGAACAAGTAAGTGATGAACATTTGCCTAAAACCTTGCATCCGATTATCCGACAAATCTATGCACGTCGAGGTGTCACTAATGAAACGCAGCTGGAACTTACTGCCTCGCATTTATGTGCGGTTGATAGTTTGAAAGGTTTGCCCGAAGCATGTGCACTGTTACATATTGCCTTGAAAGAACAAAAAAACATTACAGTTATTGGTGATTTTGATGCTGATGGTGCAACCAGTACTGCATTGATGATGGAAGCATTAAAAATGCTTGGTTCTAATAATCATCATTTTTTAGTGCCTAATCGTTTTAAGTATGGCTATGGTCTAACCCCTGAAATTGTTGAAATAGCTGCTTCGCAAGGCGCACAAGTTTTGGTCACCGTGGATAATGGTATTAGCTGTATTGCTGGTGTTAATCGAGCGAAAGCATTAGGTTTAGAGGTTGTGATAACTGATCATCATTTACCTGGAAATACCGTGCCAGCAGCCGATGCTATTGTAAATCCTAATCAAGTAGGTTGTAACTTTGCCAGTAAATCTTTGGCGGGAGTTGGTGTCGCATTTTACTTCATGTTGGCACTGAGAAGATACTTACGCGAGCAAGCTTGGTTTGAAAAGCAAAATATCAGTGAGCCAAACATTGCTCAATTACTTGACCTTGTCGCCTTAGGCACAGTCGCTGATGTTGTATCGCTTGATGCCAATAATCGTATTTTAGTTGAGCAAGGTTTAAAAAGAATTAGAGCCGGTGCAACACGTCCAGGTATACAAGCGTTGATTGAAATTGCAGGTAAAAATCAGCAAAAGCTAGTTGCTAGTGATTTTGGTTTTGCACTAGGACCAAGAATTAATGCCGCAGGGCGATTAGATGACATGGCCTTCGGTATTAATTGCTTATTAGCAAAAGATCTTTCTACCGCGAGAGTGATGGCTGCTGATTTAGATGATTTAAATAAGGCGCGCCGAGAAATTGAACAAGGCATGCAAGTTGAAGCTGAGCAAGTGCTTAAAAGCTTGCAGTTTAGTGAAGACAATTTACCTCATGGCATTAGCTTATTTCATGCTGATTGGCACCAAGGGGTTATTGGCATTGTTGCTGGACGGTTAAAAGAGAAGTATCACCGACCAAGCATCGTTTTTGCTAGAGCCAACGATGAAGATGCCAATAGTATTGAGAGCAGCAGTCATGGTAGCAACGAGATTAAAGGCTCTGCGCGTTCGATTCCAGGTTTGCATATTCGCGATTTACTCGAGCATATTGATAGCCAACACCCAGGTATTATTCTTAAATTTGGCGGTCATGCCATGGCGGCGGGACTATCGATTCATGCCGATAAATTTCAAGAGTTTTCAGCATTGTTTGAACAATATGCCCAACAATGGCTGAGTGTTGAAGCGCTAACAGGTGTATTAGCTTCAGATGGTAGTTTATTAACACAAGATATGACCCTTAGTTTCGCTGAGCTTTTACGTGCGGCGGGGCCATGGGGACAAAATTTTCCAGAGCCTTTATTCGATGATACTTTTACGCTTGTTCAACAACGTATTGTTGGTGAAAAACATTTAAAATTTGTCGTTGAGAAAGATCAGCAAATTTTCGATGCTATTGCTTTTAATGTTGATATAAAGCGCTGGCCAGATCATCAAGCAAAGCAAGTACAACTTGCTTATCGCCTCGATATTAATGAATTTCGCGGTAAGCAATCAGTGCAATTAATGGTCGAACAATTGGACTAAAATACAGACTTAGCGCTATCGCATTAATTGTTTAGACAATTAATGCCGATAATTCGCTCAAAAAATATAATAAAAAGACAATTTCTCTGCACACGCAAGCATTTATTTAGTCGCATAATTAGGCTACAATGCGCGACTGTTTTTTGGTTATTTTTCCCTTTATTCTCCAATTTATTTATCAATGATGGCGTGACAGTTAAAAAAGTATGTTAGAAGTTAATCCAGTACTCAGTAAAATTAAAGAAATCCGCGAACGTACTAATATGCTTCGGGGGTACCTTTGACTATGATCAAAAGTCAGAACGTTTGGTTGAAGTGGTTCGCGAATTAGAATCGCCAGACGTTTGGAATGAGCCTGAACGCGCACAAGCGCTAGGTCGTGAGCGCTCCGCATTAGAAGCCGTGGTCGAAACTATTGATCAAATGGATTCAGGTTGTGAAGACATTGAAGGCTTAGTTGAACTTGCCGTTGAAGAAGACGATGAAGAAACCTTTAATGATGCCGGCGTTGAAACGCAAGCGTTGGAAGCTAGCTTGGAAAAGTTAGAGTTTCGTCGGATGTTTTCTGGCGAGCAAGACGCCAATAACTGCTACTTAGATATTCAGTCAGGATCTGGTGGTACAGAAGCACAAGATTGGGCTGAAATGCTGATGCGGATGTATTTGCGTTGGGGTGAAGCCAATGGTTATAAAACTGAAGCTATTGAAGTAACCGATGGTGATGTGGCTGGCATTAAAGGCTGCACCATAAAATATACAGGTGAATACGCTTTTGGTTGGTTACGCACAGAAACGGGTGTTCATCGTTTAGTACGAAAATCACCTTTTGATTCAAGTGGCCGTCGTCATACTTCATTTGCCTCTGCGTTTATTTATCCAGAAATAGACGACAACATTGAAATTGATATTAATCCTGCTGATTTACGCATAGATACATTCCGCGCATCTGGAGCGGGTGGTCAGCATGTTAACAAAACTGACTCTGCTATCCGTATTACTCACG
>CAJXPP010000214.1 GCA_913058195.1 uncultured Gammaproteobacteria bacterium
GTAAAAGACCATGATTCCACTCATCAATTAGCAAGCGACATTCGGCTTTGTTACCAATCAGGTTCTGTTATAGCTGCTGCCAAGCTATTACCCGAATTAAAAACTTGTTTTGAAAATATGAATAGCTTATTAACTGACTAAGTACATTTGAATTATAGAAAAACATTTGAAAGAAACTAGCTTGTTTTAACTCTTTACTCAGAAAAAGGGTAAAGAGTCATTAGGTCAGGGTAGATAAAATCATAGCCTAATATATTAATTACTTTATTATTACTAACAATCTTATTAGTTATATTAGCTGTCCTCTCGTTAAACTCAGGTGCAATGAGCCCTAAAGAGACTCTAGCATGTGTATAAAACTCACGCTTAGTAGGATGCATTGTTGCACAAGCATTGAACACTCTCCCCCATTCTTCCTGTTTGATAATGCTATTAATGATACCTATACAGTCATCACGGTGGATCAAGTTTACGGCCGAATCTGGTTGCTGTACGACTTTACCATTTTTAAAAAAATGTCCCGGATGACGTGAATAACCAATTAAACCGCTTAACCTAAGAATAGTCGTTTGAAAATGTTTATTTAAACAAAATAACTGTTCAATTTGATAGGGTACACTTGCTGGATTTTCCATGCCACCATCTTCAGTCACTACACTATCAACAGTGTGATAAACAGACGTTGAGCTAACAAATAGCACCTGTTTAAGTGTAGATTTTTCTATCTGCTTTATAAGCAAGCTATAGGCACTGATATCTTTAGAAGTAATATTAATAATAAGAATGTCAGTGACTAAAAATTCGTTGACACTATCAATTAAAGCCTCAATCTCAATAATATAGGCTGACGCTGATATTTTTACTAATTCAGGTAGTCGGTCTTCTGAGCGAGTTGATAACTTTACATTATGGCCCTGCTCAATTAACTCCTTTGCTAGTGGTAAACCGAGCCAACCGCTGCCTAAAATACTAATCATCATCGTTTATTATTTCCAGTTGTTATTAAAGATAAAAATAATACTACCCAGTTCTCAGCTTACTTTTAAGCTGGTCTAAAAGTTAGTTTTACTTTCTGCATTTAACTAATAACTACACCTGTTTCGCATACAGTTTTTGATACAAGCCATCCTGACCAATCAATGAGTCATGGTCGCCATCCATAATAATCTCGCCACCATCAAACACCACTACCCTATCAGCTTGTTTTACGGCACTTAAGCGATGAGCAATAATAATCGTTGTGCGATTTTCCAAATAACTTTCAAGTGCTGTATGCAATTGATATTCAGTATCACTATCTAATGCAGAAGTTGCCTCATCTAACACCACCACACTTGGATTAATTAACACCATGCGAGCAATCGCTAAACGTTGACGTTGGCCGCCTGATAACTTAACGCCATCGCGACCAATAATCGTATCAAGCTGTTCAGGCATGGATTGAATGATATCGTCTAACTGGGCAATGTGTATCGCTTGCCAGATAGCTTCATCACCATAGTCACGCCCCATAGTAATGTTGTGGCGAACGCTATCATTAAATAACGCAGGGCTTTGTAATACGGTAGCAACATGCTCCCGTACCGAAGCTAGGCCAATTTCACTCACGGGTACATCATTAAAATACACCATACCTTTATCTGCTGGATACAATCCCAATAAGACATTCACCAAGGTTGATTTACCAGCACCACTTGCACCGACCAGTGCTATTTTTTCACCTGCTTTAATAGTGAGTGAAACACCATTGAGTACTTTAGTGTTCTCACCGTATTGAAAATGTAAATCCTCAATACGAATGCTACATGGCTTACCCACTTCAAAAGGGTTAATATTGTTAGGGTACTGCTGCTCTTGTTTCATAGCAAACAGCTTGTTAAGACGTGTAACTGCTGCACTTGCAGAATAATATGAATATTGAATATTAAGGATTTCTTGCACTGGCCCCATCATGAACCAAAGGTAACCAAACACAGCAAACATTTGACCAATAGTGAGATCAGAATACACCACCATCAACATAGCAACGGCTCTAAAAATATCAAAGCCGAACAAAAAGATGACAAACGATAATCGGTTGGCGGCATCGCTTTTCCATGCAAATTCATAAGCATGATTTCTAACATGGCGTGCATTGCCAATGACACGACTCAAATAATATTTTTCACGATTTACAGCACGTATTTGCTGAACTGCATCTAAGGTTTCAGTCAGGCTTTGTTGAAATATCTCAAAGGCCGAATTTTCTTTTTTCTTTAACTCTTTAACGCGCTTACCTACAACCGTAGTAAAGTAGATAACCAAAGGGTTTAGAAACAAGATCAACAGCGCTAACTGCCAGTGTAAAAATAACAAAATTACTGCAGTGCCGATGATAGTTAAGGTCGCAACAATAGATCGGCTAATGGTGTTACCAATAAAGTTATCAATAACTTCAATATCTGTCACGAAATGGGAAGCAATACCTGCACTACCACGCGTTTCGTATTCACTGATCGCAATCGTACCTAAACGCTTAATCAAACGCTTTCGGATGCGATAAGTAATGTGTTTTGCAATCAGTGTGAAATAGCGAGCTTGAACCACATTGAGTAATACTGCTGCAATGCGTAAAACTAAAGTGAATACTAAAACAGCCATCACAAATAAAACCGGTCCGTGCCATGCTTCTGGTGAAAATTGTTGAATAAAATGAACAGTAGCACCAGGTTTGTCGAGCAACACCTCATCAACAATTAAAGGTAATAATAATGGGACAGGCACAGCACATAGCGTTGCTAATAAAGCGATAAGGTTCGCTTTAATTAGATGTTTTTTATAGGCAAAAGCTTGTTTGATTAAGCCTGTCAATTGATAACTGTTTTCTTGTGACATTGGTACTCTGTTTGATATCAGTGATGGTGTAATGCTAGGAGGGTAAATGATACTCCATTCAACATGACAATTTATCGCTAACTCTCGCTACAACATGATACTGCTAGTATTTAGGCACTTTAAATACAAAGTAAACCTGTCCTCATATTAAGAACTCAGCTTACGATAATATATCTATTCAATCTATGCTATACATGATTGTAAATAACTGGCATTTGTCCCTTCCATTCATTCCATAGCGCCGTGTTTACAGCTAATTCAGACATGAAATCGGCAACATTAATACGACTCGTTGTTCCGGCATCAAATATGACATTTCTAATTGGGGAAACGTTTATATCGTAAGGGCTAACTTGCGTTTCATCTATAAGCCCATCTGGGCGAACTGCTACCCACTCAATATTATTGTTATTTTGTCCGACTTTAACACGTAGGAAATCAGCAGCATTTTCATTATCCACATGAGGTGGAAGCATTACACGTAATAGAGAAATAACAAGCCTTTGCGAATAAGGCGGCTTCTCAGGGATATCACCATTGCTATTACCCGTTGTGTTCATTAGGATAATTTTAACCTTATGATCTGTATCTATAGTCTCGATAGTTTGGGCTACTTTTTGAATAGCATCTCTTACTAATCGTCTAGGCTGGCCAAACATGCCCTTAAGCGTTAGGTTATGGCCTAGACAACAAAGCACCACTTCACATTCTTTCAGATATTGAACCAAATCGGTTTCAGTTAGTTCAGAGATCTCAGCCTCAACTATTCGTAGATGTGACTGATGCTTATCTATGTTTGCCAGTGAGCTTGCATTGCGAACAATAGCAATCACCTCTACCCCTTTATGAAGTAGGCTTTTTACAAGTAACTGGCCTGTTGCACCACTTGCACCTAATACTAATGCTTTTTTCATTTTATCCCTTGGTGTTTATAGTCATGCATAGCACAGCCACAATATGCTGTTCTATGAGTGTTAAGCATTGTCAGGTGCTTTCGCTTCATATTGGGTTACACCTTCTGGAATAATCTCCCAATTGGCTTTAGAGCCAACGTAAATATGTTGTCCAATTTCAATTTTTGGATCACCATTTACACAGCCCAGTGTTACACCATGAAGTAAGCCTTTAAATGTACCACACAGTGTCGAACCACATTGTCTACAAAATTGAAGACCAAAACCATGCTTACCAATATACGACGTGAGAAGCTCTTGACCTGACAACCAATTAAACTCGGAAGGGTCAACTAATGCATAAGCAGATGCAGGAGAGCCTGTCTCTTATACACATCTCCGAGCCC
>CAJXPP010000215.1 GCA_913058195.1 uncultured Gammaproteobacteria bacterium
ACGAGATCATGCCTAGTCTCGTGGGCTCGGAGATGTGTATAAGAGACAGCAGTATGGCGAATTCATCACCACCCATCCTTGCGACAGTATCCTCCCCCCGGATACAACTTATGATGCGCTGGGCGACTTCAATGAGTAACTTGTCACCTATCTCATGACCGAAGTTATCATTAATGGGCTTAAAATCATCTAAATCAAGAAAACAAATAGCCAATAGTGATTTAGTACGTTTGCTGTGAGCAACAGCCTGTTGGAAGCGATCGGCAAATAAAGTACGGTTTGGTAACTCAGTAAGTGCGTCATAGTTGGCCTGATGCTCCAATTGTATTTCATGCTGTTTATGGAGGGTAATGTCAGAGTGAATGCCAGTCATCCTGATTGGGTCACCGTCAGCACTACGTTGCACTACCTTACCGCGAGACAAAACCCATTTGAAGCTGCCATTCTTACAGCGTAAGCGAGTTTGAATAGCAAACGTTGCTAACTTGCCTGATAGATAATCCTGTATAGATTGCTGCACATGCGCTTCATCATCGGGATGGATTAATGAGGTAAATGTGTCTAAGTGTTGAGGAAGTTCATTTTTTCGATAGCCCAGCATGGACATCCACAAAGGCGAGTAGTGAACTGTATTAGTGTTTATATTCCAATCCCAAATGCCATCACCAGCACTTTCTATAGCAAAGGTGAGGCGTGCTTGGCTCTCTTTTAGTTCTGATGTTTTTAACTTGATTTTTTCTTCTAAATCAAGCTCATGCTGTCGTAAGTTTTCAAAGCTTCCTGCTAGCTGGTTAGCCATGTCTGTTAGCGATGTACTTAAGCTGGCATATTCTTTTATTGCGCTGACGGGAAAAATTATATGTGCACCATTAGCGATTTGTGTTGATAAATTACGGCCGGTAACTTCTATTTTATTAAGTGCTCGGGTAAGCAAGTGGCTGACAGAAAATGAGAGTAAAAGTCCAAGTGCTAGGAGTGCTATCCCGAATAAAAGTAACATCATACCCATGTGTTCCAGCTTGTAAACTAGCGATACTGCTGGTTTCTCAATGATTAGATGTGTCGCCGTGTCTACATCATTTAGTGGTATATGAATGACATAACGACTTTGTTTAAAGCTCTCCATGGTAGGAAGCTTGCCTGTAGGCACCCATAAATATAGATTATCATTGATCACTGATAAATGACTTGCTAATGCTGTATGGCTGACTATTTTCCCATGACTAAAAAGTACCTGACCATCATTTGCTACCACGGCAATAGCCATATCAGTTTCAAGCTCAAGCCCACGAGATAGATTAGCTTTTGGATCCGCTTCTAATGCTTTTATAAGGTGAGCTGTATGAACGGTAATGCTATCAACTAGTGAGGATTCCTCAAGAGAACGATAGTGATCGCTTTGATAAATGATCGCTACAATTCCTACGAGCATAAGAATTGTTAGCAGAGTATGAAAAAGTAAATTAGCTAAGCGAAGTGATTCTAGTTCAAGGCTTTTAGCCCAAGCCCTCGAGTATAGTTGTAATCCGATTAGAATAAGGCCAGCAATTAGTGCGTTGAAAAGCCCATTTAACGGCTGTTTGAGAGTGATAAGGAAGGTAGCTTGCCACTCCATGCCAAGCCAATCATGATAAAAGAATAATATTAATGGCATGCCTATTATCAACCAATAGGCGAAATCTGCCATTATTAAGTTACAAATGCCTCGTCGGTATAGCTGAGCGACCACTAAAGCCTCAACGGTAAAGATTATCAAGGCATAAGGATGCCCCCAGAGTACCAGAGTAACAAGTCCGCCTGCCACAGCCACCAATACAGCAGGGATTGTGCCTAAAAATACGATAGCCAACATCGCGGCAATAGAGCCGAAGATGAAATCCACACCAAAGAACAAGGGCACGTTGAGACTGTTAGCCGCTGCTGCCAATATGGCTAATCCTAGTGTGGCAACTATTTTTACTTGTTTTGTTAGCAAGGGTAATCTAGCAGGGCTCGACATAGCATTCCGTTAGTGTTGTATTAATACCAGAGTACGAAAATAACACAAATTAGAGCAATATAGATGTACTTAATAAAAAATAAATCATAGGAATATTAGACAGTTTGGATACAAAAAAGTATTAAAAGTAAAACAAGTTAAATAAACCCCTCGATTTCACTCACGATCCTTCCGATTCAAGCTTGACCTTAGATATCATAATGGGATGTGCTCAATTATTGTGATTCTATCTTCCTGAAATTTAATAATCTAACTGTCAGCTATGGGTCGCAAGCTGACTTTTAACAATCCAACACTAACATACCAATAGTTGTCAATCACGCAAATGCTCTTGCTGACTTAGTCATTCTCTGACAGTGTCAGTAATTACTGACGTAATATTACGCCAGCTCATCTTCATTTAGCGCTGTAAAAACACACAAGACTTGCTGAGTAATTTCTGCTTGCCCGTCACAATTTCGCTATTTTTAAAATTAATAAATGGGCGAAGATTCGAGAGAATGTATGTCTTTTGGGGTGTTCGAACCGGTACCCAAGTGGATATTCAAATCTGATTTTATTTAGACTAATTCTCTACTACTTAAATTTGTATTAGTTCAAATACCCATTTAAAAGTAGTGGGCGAAATAAAATATTCATGCAGATACAATTGACAAAAAAATGGGATAAATCATGAATAATATTTCAAAAGAAGAAAGAATAAAGGGTGCTTTTTTTGGTGCTATAGTCGCTGATGCACTTTGTCTTGGAAGCCATTATGAGTATGACGCTCAAAAAATATATAAAGCTTATGGCAATAAACCTATAGAAAAATTCATGTCACCAGGAGAGATGATGGGTGGCCAAACACATGGCATTGGCTGGGGAGAGCGTAACTACCATCCAGGTAAAAAGGCAGGTGGGACAACTGATGCTGGAGACTACAACATCTTGGTATTAGAGTATTTGGCATCTCTTTCAGATAGCCCAAGACCTTTTAATGTAACAAACATGATTCCTCACTGGATGAAGCGTCTTGAAAACGGCTGGGGTTCTTGGATATGTACTATGACTAAAGAGACTTATGGACAAGTAAGACAGGGGGTACCTGTTGAGCGTCTTGGTGGAATTTCTAACGCGATGGCAATACGTCATGCAGCAGCACATGCATATTACGACACAGAAGACGAAGTAGTAGATGTTGCAAGAAAAAGCATGTTCACACATAGAGATGTTCATGCGCTAGGTGGCGGCGAGTTTTTCGCTCGTGTCACCCACCGAGTCATTAATGGAGAGATGCCCTCTGTTGCAATTGAGTCTGTAGCTTTAGAAATGGACGATTTTTTTCAGGATAAAGTGGCTCAGGCAATGGCAAAGGTAAAAGAAGCGACTGATGAAAGCTCGGCACTGTCGCAGGAGAAATTTGCTGATGATCTTGCCATTACAAGCATGGCAAGACTATGGGACGTAGGTCGCTCAGAACCGATAAAAGTAGGAAAAGCAAGTCCTACTGAGGGAACGCTTCCTGGTGCTGTCTACTTCATACTAAAATATGAACACGAGGAAGATGGACTAAAAAAAGCACTACAAGCAAATACCATGGTCGGTGGGGACAATGCTTCAAGGGCAATTGCTATCGGCATGGTTCTTGGTGCATACAAAGGCATCAATGCGATTCCATTAGAGTGGAAAGAGACATTGGATGAATGGGATTATTGTGAAGAAATGCTAAATGGGCTTCCGTTGCTTAAATAAAAAAGTGAAATATCAGTGAGTGAATAACTATTTCTACTGACAGTATGAAAATTAGTACCGATCTATTCTTTTGTGATGAGTCGCTATAATCCCAGCTTTCACGAATTAATCAATACCCGCTTTGGGTGGCGGATTCAACTGGTCGATGCAACACGTGAAAGACTGACAGCGTTATGGTGACTTACTGGCGTACACCTTCAAATGACAACCAAAGCTGAACATCTTCAGCAGCAGGGCCCAATTTGGCTGCTGCTTCCATTTTATAAGCTTTGAACTGGCACAGATTTTATTGTCTTTCTAAAATTTTACGAATCATCACGACGAGCAGCTATAATGAGACACGCCAGCAGTCCCAAAAAACTCAAACGGCTTTAGCCTACAGCTGTCTCTTATACACATCTCCGAGCCCACGAGACTAGGCATGATCTCG
>CAJXPP010000216.1 GCA_913058195.1 uncultured Gammaproteobacteria bacterium
AGATCATGCCTAGTCTCGTGGGCTCGGAGATGTGTATAAGAGACAGCACTAATAGCTTCAGCTGGCGTCATAGTACGGTGTTGATCGCCTTGTATGCTATTGACTGGGCGAATACCTGGAGTAATTAATTTAAAGTCATTGCCACGTTGAGCACGAAGCTCTGTCGCTTCTTGTGCAGAACATACCACGCCATCTAGACCGTTATCATCAGCTGATTTTGCTAGACGTAATACCGTGTCAGTAATTGAACCTTTCAGACCAATTTGATCAAAGGTAGTTTGATCCATGCTGGTCAATAAAGTGACAGCAATCAATAAAGGGCGGTCTGATTGACTTCCTAACGATTCTTTGGCTGCAGTCATCATTGCAGCGCCACCAAGTGCATGCACATTCATCATCCAAACACCGAGGTCGGCTGCTGCAGTACAAGCCTTGGCAACCGTATTAGGGATGTCGTGATATTTTAAATCTAAAAAAATATCAAATCCTTGCTTGGTGAGTGTCTCAACTATTTTTGGGCCTGAACGAGTGAATAGTTCTTTACCTATCTTAAGGCGACAACGCTGTGGATCGAGTTGTTTAGCAAGTGCTAAAGCGGCATCTGATGATGGGTAATCTAAGGCAATGATGATTTTAGAATCAGGCATTAAGAGCACTTTTTTTAAAAATAATTAATCAGATCCTACCTGATGTTATTTTTTTTTGCTGCGTATCACTTGAAATAGTGACGTTTGCCTATATATAGAGTGTTGCAGGATGGTATCCTGTGCTAACATTTTTTCAGGAAAACTCGATGGATTTTGATCTTTTAGCGCAAGATGGTGAGGCTCGACGTGGGCGATTAACCTTTGATCGTGGCACGATAGAAACACCTGCTTTCATGCCTGTTGGTACTTATGGTTCTGTGAAGTCTATGACGCCAGAAGAAGTGAAAGATACAGGTGCTGAGATTGTATTGGGTAATACCTTCCATTTAATGCTCCGGCCTGGAACTGAAGTTATTAAGGCACATGGCGACTTACACGATTTTATGAAGTGGCAAGGGCCAATCCTGACGGACTCGGGTGGTTTCCAAGTATTTAGCCTTGGCGATTTACGAAAGATTACCGAAGAAGGCGTGCATTTTAGATCACCGATTAATGGTGATAAGGTCTTCCTTGGACCTGAAGAGTCAATGGCTGTGCAGCGTGATCTTGGCAGTGATATTGTGATGATCTTTGACGAATGCACGCCATATCCTGCTGATGAACGTACTGCTGAAAAATCAATGCAATTATCACTTCGTTGGGCCAAACGTAGTAAAGAAGCACATGGCGATAATCCATCAGCTCTATTTGGAATCATTCAAGGTGGCATGCATGAGCATCTACGTGAAGTATCTTTAGAGGGCTTAAGCGATATTGGCTTTGATGGTTATGCCATCGGAGGGCTGTCAGTAGGTGAGCCGAAAGAAGATATGATTCGCATCTTAGATTTTTTATCTACACGCTTACCTAAAGATAAACCACATTATTTAATGGGAGTAGGTCGGCCAGAAGATTTAGTCGAAGCCGTTAAACGTGGTATCGATATGTTTGATTGTGTGATGCCAACTCGCAATGCGCGCAATGGTCACTTATTTACTCATCATGGCGTGGTGAAAATTCGTAATAGTAAATATAAGATGGATACTGGACCGCTTGATCCACTATGTGATTGTTACACCTGTAAGAATTACAGTCGCTCTTATTTAAATCATTTAGATCGTACTGGTGAAATGCTTGGTCCGCGCTTAAATACTATTCATAACTTACATTATTATCAAACCTTAATGGCGGGTTTACGCAATGCTATTGCTACAAGTACATTGACTGAGTTTACGGCTGAATTTTATGCCATGCGAACTAATAAATAGTCGGTTACTATCACGGTGGGCTATGCCTGTGGCATAATCGCTTTCTTTTTATTTTAATTAATAGAGTATTGAATCATGATGGATTTCTTAATCTCACCTGCACATGCAGCTGGTGAAGCAGCTTCAACACCGGGTCTAATGGACTTTGCATTTCCAGTTGTATTGTTAGTGCTGTTTTACTTTATGTTAATTCGCCCGCAATCTAAAAAAGCTAAAGAACATCGTGCAATGCAAGCTGATATATCTAAAGGTGATGAAGTTGTAACAGATGGCGGCTTAATGGGCAAAATTACCAAGGTTGGCGACAATGCAATCAGTGTACAGCTAGCAGAGAACCTTGAAGTTAAAGTACGTCGCGAATCAATTAATTCAGTGTTGCCAAAAGGTACATTGAAACAGCTATAACAGTTTTCGTTATAGGCTCTCTTATAGAGACTAGGATATCTAAGAATGAATCATTATCCCTTGTGGAAAAACTTACTGATTGTTGCTGTTATAGTGATCGGTTTCTTGTTTGCTGTACCTAATTTATATGGGGATGATCCTGCCGTACAGGTATCAGCTCAACGTAATGCGCCTTTAGATTTAGCATTGGTAGCTAAAGTTGAAACGGCACTAAAAGCGGCATCAATTGAGTATAAGCGTGCTGAGCTTAGCGATGGACGTTTAATGGTTCGTTTTGCTGATGCGGATACGCAATTAGCAGCTAAAGAAGTGATCGGTAATGCGATTAATGGTGATTATATTGTTGCCCTTAACTTAGCGGCAACGACACCTAACTGGTTAGCTGCAATAGGTGCTGAGCCAATGAATCTTGGTTTAGACCTTCGTGGTGGTGTTCATTTCTTAATGGAAGTGGATATGGATGCAGCAGTGAAGCAAGCATTAAATAGTTATGCCAGTGAGTTTCGTACTTTATTGCGTGATGAAAAGATTCGCTATAAGAAGATTGATATTAATGCTGATACGGTGACTGTTGCTTTTCGTAGCATCGAACATCGCGATCAAGCAGAAGATAAAATGAGTCGTGAATATAATCAGTTAGAACTGACTGTTGTGGAAGAAGCTGTATCTCCTTCGCTGGTCTTTAATTTAACTGAAGTCGCAATACGTGAAATTCGTTCAACGGCCTTACAACAAAATATTATTACATTGCGCAACCGTATTAATGAATTAGGTGTGGCTGAGCCAACGGTTCAGCAGCAAGGTGATAATCGAATTGTAGTTCAATTGCCTGGTGTCCAAGATACAGCACAGGCGAAGAAAATATTAGGTGCAACAGCAACCTTAGAGTTTCGTTTGGTCGATTTTGAACATGATGTGCAAGATGCATTAAATGGCCGTGTTCCTGCAAATTCAAAGCTATATCACCACCGTGATGGTCGCCCATATTTACTCAGTAAGCGAGTTATGTTGACCGGTGAGCATATTATTAATGCGGCGTCGACATTAGACCAAAATGGTTCAGCAGCGGTTTCTATCACGTTAGATGGTAAAGGCGCTCGCGCATTTAGTAATGTCACCCGCGATAATATTGGTAATCCAATGGCAGTGGTGTTTATTGAATCTAAAACTGAAACGCGTGAAGTTAATGGCGAGATGGTAAAAATCCGTCGTCAATTACCTGAAGTTATTAATGTAGCGACCATTCGTGATCAACTTAGTAAAAAGTTTCAAATAACGGGCTTAGATTCAACCACTGAAGCGCGTGACTTAGCACTGCTATTACGTGCTGGTGCACTAGCAGCACCCATCGAGATTGTTGAAGAACGTACTGTCGGTCCAAGCCTTGGTCAAGATAATATCGATAAAGGTTTTCAATCGGTGATGATCGGTTTTGTGTTTGTACTAATATTTATGATTATTTGGTATCGTGTTTTTGGCTTAGTGGCTAACTTAGCCTTAGCAGCAAACTTGGTATTGATTGTTGCTTTATTATCAATGCTGCAAGCGACATTAACCTTGCCGGGTATTGCAGGCATCGTATTAACAGTGGGTATGGCTGTGGATGCTAATGTACTTATTTTTGAACGGATCCGTGAAGAGTTACGTGTAGGCAATAGTCCTCAAGCAAGTATTACTGCTGGTTATGGTAAGGCTTTTTCAACCATTGCCGATGCCAATATCACTACTTTAATTGCTGCTATTGTGCTGTTCGGTTTTGGAACGGGCTCTATTAAAGGTTTTGCTGTGACGTTATCTCTTGGTATTTTGACCTCTATGTTTAC
>CAJXPP010000217.1 GCA_913058195.1 uncultured Gammaproteobacteria bacterium
AGACAGGCGCTGAGGTGGTTAAACTTCATTACGCCATTGATGACATGAATCATCAAAGATATTGCTGACTTCTTCTGGGCCCCATGTACCGGCTTCATATTTATGAACGAAGTCTTGTTCTTTTGACCATTTTTCAATGATGGGATCAACTGCTTTCCATGCAAGATCTACTTCATCAGAACGAAGGAATAATGAGCGGTCACCTAAGATTGCGTTAAGGATCATCGCTTCATAAGCATCTAATTTATGGGCGGGATCTTCAGCTTCATTGGTTTCTAAGCCTACTGTGTGCGCCTTAATTTCTAGGCCTGGCTCTTTAGCTTGCAGTTCAATACGTAGTGTATTGTCTGGCTGTAAGCCCATGGTGATCCAGTTTGCATGGCTATCGCCGATGTCTGTGCCTTTAAATAGTTCTTGAGGTGGTTTTTTGAAACGAATTGCAATCATTGCTTTTGATTCTGGCATGCATTTACCTGTACGCAGGTAAAATGGCACATCGCGCCAGCGCCAGTTATCAATATAGACTTTCATGGCCGCATAAGTTTCAGTCACACTATTGTCTGGTGCATCATCTTCTTCTAAGTAGCCTTTTTGATGCTGACCATTAACAACACCCGCAGCATATTGACCACGGAAAGCATGGCTATCCACCATATCTTCTGACAGTGGGCGAATTGATTTAAGTACTTTTACTTTTTCATCACGCAGCGATTCATCATTCAAATCTGCTGGTGGTTCCATTGCAATCAATGTCATTACTTGTAATAAGTGACTTTGAATCATGTCACGCATCGCGCCTGAACCATCATAATACCCAGCACGACCGCCAACACCTTGTTGTTCAGCATGTGTGATTTGTACGTGGTCGATATAGTTACGATTCCACAATGGTTCTAATAATAGGTTGGCAAAACGGAATACCATGATGTTTTGCACTGTGCCTTTACCTAGGTAGTGATCAATGCGGTATGTTTGATTTTCATTAAAGTTACGGCTTAGAACCGCTTCTAATTCTGCTGCACTTTTTTGGTCGTAACCAAATGGTTTTTCAACGACTAGATGACGCCAGCCTTTATCTTCATTATTTAAGCCAACAGCAGCTAGGTTGTCACCTACAACACCAAATAATGATGGGCTGATTGATAAATAGAAGACGATATTGTCGGAAAAGCTATTTGCAGGATCGTCTAATAATATTTTAAGATCTTGGTATGATGCACCGTCATTAATATCATTCTTGAAATAGCTTATTTTTTCTAAAAAGTTTTCTAATGCATCGTCAGCTGCACCTTCGCGAGCTTTTTCTGAAACATATCCGCTGACAAGTGACTTCCAGTCATCCTGGTCTTTTTCACCACGACCCATACAGATTATTTTTGTATCGGCAGTAAGACGATTTTCGACATCTAAGTGATAAAGTGCTGGTAGTAGCTTCTTTTTAGATAGATCTCCAGTAGAACCAAAGATGATGATAGTACAAGGTTTCATTTTTTCTCCCGTTGCAGGCTGTGATTTTGCCCGTGACCGTATATAATTTCGCTAATTGTACCAATTTTTAGGAGCGTAGCGTGCGAAAAGTTCTTTTTGCTAGTAGTGAAGTTCACCCGTTAATTAAGACAGGGGGATTGGCAGATGTTTCTGCTAGCTTACCTATTGCACTTCATAAACAAGGCCATGATGTTCGTATTATCTTGCCTGCATACCGCCAATGCTTAGAGGCACTGACAGAATTTCATACTGTTGCGACAATTAAACTGGATGGTTATCACTCACCGATTGAGATTATACAATCTACTTTACCTGATACTGATGTTACGCTTTGGTTAGTAAATTCTCCTGAACATTTTGATCGTAATGGTGGTGCTTATGGGCCTAAATCAGGGGGTGATTGGGAAGATAATGCGGCACGTTTTGCTTTATTCTCTCGTGCAATTGCTGC
Source organism: uncultured Gammaproteobacteria bacterium (assembly GCA_913058195.1). GTDB lineage: Bacteria > Pseudomonadota > Gammaproteobacteria > Nitrosococcales > Methylophagaceae. Next base: position 1,940 of record CAJXPP010000217.1, read on the forward strand.
CGTCGCGATGAATCAAGGTCAATTAGATTGGCTGCCAGAAATATTACATTGTAATGATTGGCAGACAGGACTGGCTCCAGCATTAATTGCTGATTTACCAAATCGTCCTGCTACGATATTTACTATTCATAACTTGGCCTATCAAGGACTATATCCTCGTTCTTCTTTTGATGCCTTAGATTTACCAAAATCATTTTGGCATAGTGAAGGCCTAGAATTTTATGACATGCTGTCATTTATGAAGGGTGGTCTGAACTATTCAGATCATATTACGACCGTTAGCCCAACCTATGCGGATGAAATTTGTACGTATGAGTTTGGTTATGGGCTGGAAGGCTTACTCGTGGAGCGTGCAAAACAAGGCGAGTTAACGGGTATTATCAATGGCATTGATTTGGATGAATGGAACCCTGAAACAGATAAAGCATTAACTAAAAACTATTCTGCTCACACGATTCGCAATAAATTAGCTAATAAAACTGCACTGCAGCAGCACTTTGCCTTGCCTTTAAAAGAAGATGTACTTGTTATCGGCCTAATTAGTCGCTTAGTGTCCCAAAAAGGGATTGATTTAAGTATTGATGCCATAGCCACATTATTGGATGCTGATGAAAATATTCAGCTGGTTTGTTTGGGTAGTGGTGAAGCGAGTTTTGAACAAGATCTTCGTGTTTTGCGAGCTCGTTACCCAGATAAAGTCGGTGTCACAATTGGTTATGATGAACACTTAGCGCATCAAATTGAAGCAGGATCAGATGTGTTCTTGATGCCGTCACGTTTCGAACCATGCGGTTTGAACCAGCTTTATAGCTTACGTTATGGCACGCTTCCTATTGTTCGAAACACAGGTGGACTAGCAGACAGTGTGGTTGATGCATCTGGTGATGATCTGAAACATAACTTGGCGACAGGCTTTAAATTTGAGGCGGCAACAGCAGAAGCACTTGAAGAAACATTATTGCGTGCAATTGCACTTTTCCGTCATCCACGAATTTGGCGGAGACTAATTCTTACTGCTATGGAACAAAACTATAGTTGGGAAAAGAGCTCGCAATCTTATCAAGAGTTATACGACAGTTTGATAGTAAAATTAGCTCGCTAACAAGAGGAAAAGCTTTATATCGCTTTCCTTATAGTCTGTTAAGACAGTAAAATAAAAGTGCCTGAATGGACAATTAGCCCCTTTACGGCATCAATAAATTTGTCGTAGAGTAATAATAACTGCAATGGCGCAGAACTAAAGTCGGGGAAACATGTCTGACCTCCATGAGTGATATTCATCACTAAATTATGTGTAACTTTACTTAGCAGAGAATGCCATTGTGACTGAACATCAAAACGACATTACGCCTTTAACGGATCAAGAATTAAGAAATCACGTTCGACTCATCGGAAAAATTTTGGGTGATGTTATCCAAAGTCATGCTGGCTCTGATGTTTATGAAGCGGTTGAATCCTTGCGACAAGGCTATATCAGCCTGCGGCGTGAAGATGAACCTGAGCTGCGACAAACATTACTCGATTTAATTTCAGAATTGGATGATGCAGCGTTAACTGATGTTATTCGTTCCTTTAATTTATATTTCGGTTTAGTGAATACACTTGAAGAGTCTTATCTTCATCATAATCGCCAAATTCAATTACGTAATAATAAACCCCTTTGGGAAGGCTCACTGACTGATACATTTGCACAATTTAAACAGCAAGGAATGACCTTATCTGAAGTGCAAGCCGTTCTAGAAAAAGTTAATTATATTCCTGTATTTACCGCTCATCCTACCGAGTCTAAGCGTCGGACTGTTATGGAAGGTTTACGTCGAATTTTCTTATTAGATGAGCAATTGGCTCAAGCTGATTTAACGGAGTCTGATAAAAGAAAAGTCGAATTACAGTTAAAAACACAGATCCAAGTGTTATGGAGTACAGACGAAGTACGAGCGGTTAAACCTACCGTACGAGACGAAGTGAAGAACGGACTGTTTTATTTCAATATGAGTCTGTTTGATGCAGTGCCTAAAACGTATAAGAATATGCGTGCTGCACTGGAACGTGTTTATGCCAATGAGCTTAAACAAGGTCAAACGATCACCATTCCTAATTTCATGAAGTTTGGCTCATGGATTGGTGGTGACCTGTCTCTTATACACATCTGACGCTGCCGACGATCTACTCTGTGTAGATCT
>CAJXPP010000218.1 GCA_913058195.1 uncultured Gammaproteobacteria bacterium
GTTCCGCTTCGCTTCACATTGTAGCCAACAATTACAAGCCGCTTATTGTGGCGTTATATGCTCTTAGTAATTATGTTTTAGAGCAAGAGATTTTAACCAGTGTTTTACGCTAAGCAAGGTTTGGCGGTTGCACTAATAAGCGTTGCCTTAATTACCTTTTTCAAAGGTGGCAACACTATTAATTTAGTTCTGGCAGTGGTGAGTAGCGTAAAAATTCACGGTCAGGTTTTTATATTACGGGTGCCTTTAATTTCGTGCAGTGTTTGGTTTTAATCGCGCAGCATCTAACAAGGTACTCAAACGGACAAATTACAGTTTGCTCGCGCTCCGCGCAGTTTAGCAAACAGTAAATTTGCCCCTTAGTACAACGTTATATGCTCTTAGTAATTTTTATTAGGGCAAGACATTTTTAATCAGTGTTTTACGCTAAACAAGGTTTAGCGCAAGCACTAATAAACTTTGCTTTTCATACCTTTTTCAAAGGCAGCAAAGTTATTAATTTAGTTCTGGCAGCAGTGAGTAGCGTAAAAATTCACTGTCAGGTTTTTATATTACGGGTGCCTTTAATTTCGTGCAGTGTTTGGTTCTAATCGCGCTGCATCTAACAAGGTACTCAAACGGACACTGAAGTTCCCCCGATAAAACGGACACCAAAATCTAACTAAAGATGAGGTGTCTAATGCCCAAGTACAATAATCCAAGACGAACTTGGAAATATTCAAACGAATTCAAAGTGAGCGCTGTCCAATTAAGTTATGTGGTTGGCGTCACAATCAAATCTGTCGCTGAAAAGCTCGACATACACCCATTTATGCTGTCACGATGGCGAAAAGAATATCGTGAAGGAATTATTGTGGCGGACAAACGTAAGAAAAAAGCAGGTCAATTAAAAACCAAAAAAGCACTCACCAAAGAACAGCAACTTGAACGTGAAAATAAAGCACTTAAGGAGGAGCTGTATATCCTAAAAAAGTGGCAACGGTTTCTTGCCGAGGAACATCAGGAAGATATCGATTCATCGAAAAACTAAGGGCCGATATCAAGGTAACGAGATTACTGAAATTTTTTGATGTCTCTAAAAGTGGTTACTACGATTGGCGTGAACGTCAACCAAGTGCTAGAGCAATAAAAGATGCTGAGCTTAAACTTAAAATTCAGCAAATATTTACTGAAAATAAGGGACGATATGGAAGTCCTCGAATATTTAAAGCGTTACAAAAGCAAGGGTATTGCATAGGTAAAAAGCGTGTCGAACGTTTGTATCGTGCGCTTGGTTTAGTTGCTAGAGTCATGCGCGTAACAACACGCTCAGCGTTCTATAAACGTTTCCTGACGACAGGTAAAAACTTACGACCAGATGGCGAAGTACCACTGTCTAAAGATAAGGTGTGGGTGGCTGATGTCACGTATCTGAAGGTTAAAGGTGTATGGCGTTATTTGTCAGTCATCATGGATTTATATTCACGGCGTATTATTAGCTGGAGTTTGGATAAAAGTAGGACGATGGAAGTAACCAAACGGACATTACAAAATGCAGTTAAGAAACGAAAGCCGTCCGGTGACTTAATGCTCCACACTGATAGAGGCGTGGAATATCGAGGGCACATTTACCAGAAAGCATTGAAACGACATGGAATAACTCATAGTTTGAGTAGAGCAGGAAAATGTACTGATAATGCGCATATGGAGTCGTTTTTTCATTCAATGAAGACAGAAGTTATTCGTGGAAACGTCTTTAAAAGTGATAAAGAACTGCGCGGAACACTTGGCAGTTACATTAACAAATACTACAATGTTTCGAGGATGCACTCGGGGATAAACTATTGTTCTCCAATAGAATATGAAGCCCTGGCAGCGTAAAATAAAATGTGTCCGTTTTATCGGGGGAAGATCAAAATTTACAGATAATTGGACTCCCTCACTCCCTACAGAGTGAGGTAATATAAAAGTTACCACACAAATATATTATAAAGAGTCCTGTTATGTATCGTACTAGAGTTGGCGTTGATTTAGCAAAAAAAGTTATTCAAGTTTGTATCTATAGAAACAAAAAAGTGCAATCGAATATCGAAATGACACCGGATGAGTTTCTTTCTTGGCTGGTTAATCAAAAACCTCTGACGATAATATTTGAAGCTTGTAGTATGTCGAATTACTGGAAGCAAAAAGCCACTGAAGCTGGGCATGAAGCCTTATTAATCTCAGCCAAACTTGTGTCCGTTGTTCGTCAAAATCAAAAGACCGATAAAAATGATGCCCTGGCAATTGTTCAAGCAACTTTTTTACCTGATGTGACCTTTATTGGCGGTAAAACGATTGAACAACAGCAAATACAAACGATTAAGCGTTTGAGAGAGTTAGCCGTAAAGCACCAAGGTGCTTGTCAAAAACAACTTGTTTCTTTGTTGTTGGAATTGAATATTCGTATCGGTAATCGTCAAGGCGGCATCCTTTGTGCTATTGATGCTGTCTTAGAGGACGCAACCAATGGCTTGTCAGATGAATGCCGAAGAGCCATCTATATCGGCAAAGGTCAGTTAGCTGTAGCGATTGAAGCCGTTGAGCATTATGGTAAGTGTTTAGAGAAAGTCGTTTCAATAAATAAGGAATGCAAAAAGCTACTTAGACTTGAAGGTGTAGGTACGACGAATGCAATTAACTTATATCTTGCACTGGGCTGCTGGGATATTGGTGTATTCAGTAAAGGAAAAGATGCGTCTGCCTGTATAGGATTAACACCGATACAGCATTCATCTGGTGGTTTGGTAAAACTCGGTTCAATTGGCAAGCATTGTAAAAATAGTATACTGAGAAGTCAGCTTATTTGTGGTGCGATGGCTGTTGTCAGGCAATTGGCCACACGAGAGGCAAAAACGAAAAAAGATGTTTGGTTAAAAGGTTTAATCGAACGTCGAGGTAAAAAGTGCGCGGCTGTAGCGCTTGCTAATAAAACGGTTAGAACCGCGTTTGCGATGCTCACACAAGGTACAGAATACAAAGCAGAGTTGTTAACTGCTTAAACAAGTTTAACAATTAAAATGCAAAACGAAGATAAAAATCAGCTTGTTTAGTCAGTAGCCAACTGAGAGCTTAGCGCTCGCTTTACAGATTTGACAACAAGTTCGCGTAAATATCAAAGAGCCTGAGATAGCTTCTCAATATAGAGCTCGTACATAAGTACGCATTTATTTCTTTGTGTTATGATTTTGATTGTTGACAAGGGGGAGTCCACATAAGTTGGCTCGGTTCCGCTTCGCTTCACATTTTAGCCAACTATAATTTTCCGCTTATGTAAGCGTTATGTTTCTCTAGCTTGTTCGTTTCATTGCAACTTTGTAGACTTGTCCTTTGTCACGCTTTCCTACTGAAATCACAGTGACGGTAATGATAGAATCGTTTACTTCGTATACTAGGCGATATCCAGCTTGCCTTAATTTAATTTTATAAAGCTCATTGGCACCTGATAATTTAGCACTTTGAATATGTGGGTTTTCTAAAACTTCACTTAGTTTCTTTTTAAACTGTTTTTGTACTGTAGAGCCAAGTTTCTTCCATTCTTTCAGTGCGGTCTTTTTAAACGCTAACTCATAGCTCATTTAAACTGACCTTTACACTCTCTTCACCTTTTCTAGATTCAGCAATACTCAATAGCTCAAGATCTTCCATATGATCCATCATAAACTCATAAGTCTCTGCTGGTATGCAATAAAAAGCAGGTTCATTCCTATTTAAAACAGCAATGGCATCACCATCTGCGCTCATAGCAACTTTCATAGGGTTAGCTTTCAATTCACTAATGCTTGCCGCTGCTTCTGTTAATATTCTAGTAGTCATACGTTACTCAGTACTTTAAAATGGTCTTTATTTAGGTCTTATTATAATCCTCGAAACATAACAAGGCAATTAAACGGACAAAAAACAGTTGGCTTTTTGCTCATTCTTCGCTAATTTTAGCCAAACTGTTTTATTGCCACTTATTGTGGCGTTAGGGCTACTTTGACAACTCGGATTTTTGTACATACAATGTACATATGATTGAATTCGAATGGGATGCAGTCAAAGCTGCATCAAATATTAAAAAACACGG
>CAJXPP010000219.1 GCA_913058195.1 uncultured Gammaproteobacteria bacterium
TGTATAAGAGACAGATTCACGATACCGTTGATTTTTGCTGCGGCCTTACTGAGTTTTGCTCATGGTGCCAATGATGTTGCGAATGCGATTGGTCCTTTAGCCGCGATTAATGATGCAGTCCTTACCGGGGGTATTTCTGCTAAAGCTGAAATTCCTCTCTGGGTTATGGGCGTAGGAGCGCTTGGTATCGCAATAGGTCTAGGTTTATATGGCCCGCGTTTAATCAGAACAGTAGGTAGTGAAATTACTGAGTTGGATCAAATGCGGGCATTTTCGGTAGCGATGGCTGCCGCGATTACCGTGATCATTGCGAGTCAATTAGGTTTGCCAGTTAGCTCAACTCATATAGCCATTGGTGGTATTTTTGGTGTGGGATTCTTACGCGAATGGTTGGATTCTTCAGATAGTATTATTGATGAGATTAAGCAAGATAAAGCAGAGTTAGAAGATGAAAAGCAGCTTTTAAGTGCATTCCGTGGTGAGTTAAACACTTTAAATAAAAAAGAGGATAAGTCTGAACAGGATTACTATAGACTTACTGTTCTTTACCGCTCAATTGACTTAGAAGAAGAAGCTATCAAATCAACTAAGAAAACGTTGAAGCAAGATAAGAAGAATCTATATGTTAAACGTGATGCTGTTAAAAAAATCATTACCGCTTGGTTGATTACTGTGCCATCTGCAGCAGTGCTGGCAGCGTGTATTTTCTTCATGATTAAAGGGTTTATGCTCTAAGTTTTGAAACGCGCGCTGGAAATACTTAAAACAACCTTTGGTTATGATTCTTTCCGTCATGCGCAACAGGATGTTATTCAAACCATACTTGATGGCGATGATGCTTTAGTTTTAATGCCAACAGGCGGTGGTAAATCGCTTTGTTATCAGATCCCTGCATTAGTTCGTGAAGGTACGGCAATCGTTATTTCGCCCTTAATTGCCTTGATGCAAGATCAGGTCGATGCCTTACAGCAACTGGGTATTAGTGCAGCTTATCTCAACTCAAGTTTGTCTTCGGAGCAAACTTTTGAAGTTGAACAGCAACTGCTTAATCAGCAATTAAAGCTCCTTTATATCGCTCCTGAGCGATTATTAAAGAGTGGGCTGTTGTCGCTACTCGATCGCTGTCAATTGTCCTTATTTGCAATTGATGAGGCACACTGTGTATCGCAATGGGGCCACGATTTCCGACCTGATTACCAACAGCTGAAATTGCTCCATGAACGCTATCCTAATGTCCCCCGTATTGCATTAACGGCCACGGCCGATCAACGCACCCGAGATGAAATCATAAGCCAACTTCAACTTGAAGATGCTGGTGTATTTATCAATAGTTTTGATCGGCCAAATATTCACTATGCGATCTCAGACGGTACCAACCCTAGACAACGGCTTTGGTCTTTTTTACAAGCTAATCACCCTCAGGATGCAGGCATTGTTTATTGTTTATCGCGTAAAAAAGTAGAGCAAACAGCTGAATGGTTAGCAGATAAAGGCCGTTTAGCCCTGCCATACCATGCCGGTTTGCCACAGCAGGTTCGTCAACAGAATCAACAACGCTTTCTTCGTGAAGAGGGTGTGATCATTGTGGCAACAATTGCATTTGGTATGGGCATTGATAAACCAGATGTACGCTTTGTCGCCCACTTGAGCTTACCTAAAAGTATTGAGGCGTATTATCAAGAAACGGGCCGGGCTGGACGTGATGGGGAACCGTCAAACGCCTGGATGGCATATGGTTTACAAGATGTCATTACGCTACGACAGTTTGTACAGGATTCGACAGCAGATGAAGCACATAAACGCGTTGAGCATCATAAACTAGAGTCCATGCTGGGCCTGTGTGAGTTAATTACCTGCCGTCGCCAGTCTTTATTGGCCTATTTTGATGAAGACAGCCCTGAACCCTGCGGTCATTGTGATAATTGCCAGCACCCTCCTGAGAAATGGGATGGCAGTGAAGCAGCCCAGAAAGCATTGTCGTGTATATTTCGCACAGATCAGCGCTTCGGTGTTAATTACATTATTGATATTCTGCATGGCAAGTCAGATGAGCGAATTCAACGTAATGGCCATCAGCAGCTAAGTACCTTTGGTATTGGTAAAGATATCCCGGTTATAGAATGGCGAAGTCTATTCAGGCAGTTAATTGCCTTGGGCTATATTAATACTGATATGGAACGCCATGGCGCGCTTTGTTTGACTGAAAAATGTCGGCCGATATTGAAAGGTGAGCAGCGGCTAGAGTTGCGTAAGCAGACTAAGCTAGAGTCAACAGCTAAAGAGAAGAAACAAAAAAATACGGTAAGACCACAAGAGCAAGCCTTATGGGATGCTTTACGTGCATTACGGTTATCTTTAGCAGAAGAGGCTGGCGTGCCTCCGTATGTTATTTTTCATGATGCCACCCTGCAAGACATGATTAAGATTCGACCTAAATCAACGCTGGAAATGGCTCGAGTATCAGGTGTAGGTGAACAGAAGTTGATGCGATACGGCAAGGAGTTTTTAGCAGAAATAGCGCGACACCCGCTCTCTGAATTGTTGAATAATCGCCTCAGTGCCACGGTAAATGAAACATTAATTTTATATCAGCAGGCCTTCGATGTTGAGCAGATTGCCAAACAGCGTGATGTCAAAATCAGTACTATTTATACGCATTTAGCTGACGCCATTGAAGTGGGATTGTTGGATGTGCGTGCTGTGACTGATTTATCTGATAGTGAATTTAATGAAATTGTATTTACGCTTGAATCGCAAGAGGATCAAGAAAAAGGTCGCTTGAAACCCGTTTATGATGAGCTTGAAGGTCAATACGATTATGGTATTTTACGGTGTGTTCAGGCCGCTATTTAATCACTATAATGATTTCTTGTTGTGCTGTTACATAATTGTAATATAGTACGAGTATGATGACCGAGTAGGTATATTAAAGTCAGGATATTAAACAAGATGGCAGCGACAATTTTAGTAGTAGAAGATGATGTGGCAATTAGAGATATGCTGTGTTTTTCTCTTAAACATTCAGGCTTTGAATGCTTGCCAGTCGGCGATGCTGAACAAGGGTTTGGATTGATAAAAAATCAAAAACCCGATTTAATTTTGTTAGATTGGATGTTGCCAGGAATGGATGGCATCGAGTTTATCCGCCGCTTACGGGCCAATGAATTCTGGGCAAATATCCCCGTTATTATGTTGACAGCAAAAGGCGAGAGTGAAGATCTGGTTAAGGGACTTAGTGTCGGTGCTGATGATTATATTAATAAGCCATTTTCACCGCCTGAGTTAATGGCAAGAATGAAAGCGGTTCTGCGGCGCTGTAACCCTGCTGAAACAGATGAAAAACAAGAAATAAAAACGGCAGGCCTGGTATTAGACACCAAAAGTCACCGCGTAACAGCCGATGGACAGCGACTTGATCTTGGCCCCACTGAGTTCCGATTATTACATTTCTTTATGCAGAATCCGGAGCGAGCTTATAGTCGCGGGCAATTATTAGATCATGTTTGGGGTGATACCGTTTATATTGAAGAGCGTACGGTTGATGTTCACATTCGTCGATTACGCAAAGTATTAGAACCATCAAACCATGAAAATCTTGTACAAACAGTTCGAGGTGTTGGATATCGTTTTTCTGAAGCTTAGGCATTTCATATGATGGATTGGGATTATTGGCGACTGCTCGCGATCGTCAGTCTGGCAGGCTTTGTGGGTTTGTTATTTGGTCAAATGATGACCTTTATGTTCATCGCATCATTTTTATATGCATTATGGTTGCAGCGTGCTTGGCATCAATTGTGGTTTTGGCTGCAAAAGCCAAAGGTTAATAAGCCCCCCAGTGCTGAAGGTGCAATCGATGAAGTATGTCGGAAAATTGATTTAATTAATAAGCAAAACCGTTCACGCAAGAAAAAGTTGGCCGGTTATTTAAAACGTTTTCAAGCAGCAACCTCGGCCCTACCTGATGCAGTGGTTGTATTAGGCGATTTTGGTAAAGTTGATTGGGCTAATTCCTCTGCAAAATCTCTTCTAGGGATTAAGTGGCCAAGAGATAGCTCAGTCAGGATCGGT
>CAJXPP010000220.1 GCA_913058195.1 uncultured Gammaproteobacteria bacterium
TGCCTGCGTGGTATGACATTTTAGAAATGAGTATCGAACGTGAAGTTGATATTGTTCAATTGAAACAATCAGTGGATGCTGTGATCGCATTTATTAATAATGAAGTCCAGCGGGGCATATCCTCAGACCGCATCATTATTGCTGGTTTTTCTCAAGGTGGCGCTGTCGCATTTGAAGCTGCACTTAGCTTTCCCCAAAAATTAGCAGGGCTACTTGCTTTGTCTACTTATTTTGCCACTAAAGATAATATTAAATATCATCCTGCCAACCAAGACTTGCCCATTGCAATTCACCATGGCGAAAGCGATTCTATCGTACCCATTAAGCTAGCTGAAATCAGCTCAAACTTACTTTTAGCCAAAGGTTATGAGGTAGAGTTAACACGTTATTCAATGGAACATTCTGTCTGTCGAGAACAAATTTCTGATATTAGTAACTGGTTTAGTGACGTATTGCAGCTTAAATAATTAATCTAATAAAGTGTTATGCCATTTGATAAATAATTGGCCTAGCTTGATATTCTGACGACATCAACTCATCATAAAAAATACCTAAGAAACAGTTATTTCATAACTGTTTCATCAATCGTCACACCATGGACAAGCCAAAGGCTCTCCGACAAATATCCCTTCGCCCGGCTGTTGTACGGATTTCCAATACGCCTCTATCAAGGTATCACCACTTAAATAGCTAGGAACCAAAACTTGCGCGTCAGGAAATTTCTCAGTGTAATTACAAGGCTCTATCACCGCACCATAACTTCCTGTCACGCCTGCTTCTAACCAACGATAGACACTCATTTGCCCAGAATGATCAATCCCTGCACCCCCATAAGAAGTTAGATGATCAGCAATAGCACCTGGTAGATACGAGTTGGTATCGATATCAGGTACTTTGACTGCTCCCGTCATATAGAACATGGTATCTTTCCGGTTTTTAATCACTGTATTCATTGGGCTATGACGTTCATCAATATAATGGAAACTAATGCCTTTTTGCTTTGGCCAGAACTCCACTAATCGTTTAAAACTTGACCAACGGGTACTACGCGCACTGTCTTTAGTACGAACAAAGTAGCCCTCTCCTTCTGGCTCACTATTATCAGCTTCGATACCTCGGTCAATCAGTTGCTTTGCATCTTCAAAGCTCTGACCACTTAACATCATGCTTAGCCGTAAATCCTTTTGTTGCCATAATGTATCTGTTGATGCATTAAAATAAGGACTAATAGCGGTCGTGTGGCAGCTTTTAAATAAAGTCGATTTTCCACTGCAATATTTTTCATCAAAACCCAATGAAAAAGCACTGGTGATAGACATACAATCAACACGATAAGGTGCATGCCAAGTCAATAACAAAACTTTGATATTTTTATTTAGGTGCTGGGAAATCTGTTCACGAATCTCGCTAAACTTAGCTTTGCTGATTTTTTTCGGATTACCAGAAATATCTACAGCAACTAACTGTGATCGTGGTACATGGCGTTTTTCCGAATAATATTCTGCAATTTTTTTCGACTGAATATCTGATGCTTTATATAAGACGAGCACATTATCAGCCGTTAATTTGGCAGATGCATCTATAGATATTATTAAAAGTGACACTAAAGTAATGAGTAAAATCAGACTGTTTTTTATGTGTAAATACATGGTATTCATTCTAAATAACAAAAGTAATGTAAGCCATTGTATCTATTAGAACGGTAGAATAGCTATTAAACATTCATATTTATCAACTCAGCTCGTTTCAAGTAAAGAGGGGCATATCTCGTCGGCGCAAATAGTTGTAAACCATCATTTTAACGATATCATTAAATACCAACCACACAAAGGCATAGGCCCAAATATATGCTGCGTACTCCCACGAAATTTCAGTCATAAATACGCCGTAAACAGCAATAAAGGTAGCAATAACCTCTGTTCCAAATGTCGCTAACAACAATATAGGCGCTGGATAAGGTTTTTGCCAGAACCATCCCTGAGCTCTGGTAATGTATAAAGTACTATGGCCTGCTACGATTAATTTAAGAAACAATAAAGTTTGAATAAGGCTTTCTTCCATACCTTTCGTTTGTAAAATATAAAATAATATAAACGATGATATGACCCCAGTTAAACCAAGAATAGTTGCCACAGTAAACACTTCTGACATATTCCAGCGAACCGGTTTTTTATTAACCTTAGTATTGTCATAAGCAATCGCAAGGATCGGAATATCATTTAATAAAGCTAATAAGATAATCATCAAAGCAGTGATCGGATAAAAGTTGAAAATAACGATTGAAAAAGACATAAACAGAATAATGCGAATTGTTTCGGCAATTCTAAAAACCGCATAACTTCTCATTCGTTCAAATGTAATTCGAGCCTGTTTTACCGCATCATTAATAACGCATAAGCCGGGAGCCGTTAAAATTATATCTGCTGCGGCTCTAGCTGCATCGGTGGCATTAGAGACTGCGATACCACAGTCAGCCTTCTTCAAGGCTGGGGCATCATTCACCCCATCGCCTGTCATGGCCACAATATGATTGGCCTTTTGCAAGGTATCAACAATACGGTATTTATCTTCTGGCACTACTTCAGCAAATATATCAATTTCTTCAATCATCTCTACTATCGCTGATTCATGCGTATGAACAAACTCATGTTCAAGTAGCGTTGTGTCGTATAACTTATGGACATCAACCATCACATCTTGAGCGAACAACTTCGCTTCTTTATGCGTTGCAGCCTGATTTATACGGCTATAAATTGCTGAAGCAAGTGTTTCGGTCAGCTTCAAAACTTCATTGCTTGCCGTACCAGAAAGTTGAGCTGAACTAATCGTGCGTTGCTGTAACCCTAAAACCTTGCCGACTTCTCGTGCTATAGCAATATTATCGCCAGTGATCATTTTGATGGCTACGCCATTCTTACGCATCTCATCAATAACTGAAACAGAATCTTCTCTAGGTGGGTCATAAAGAGGGATCAAGCCGACTAGGACCAATGCTGAATCCATTGTTTGCTTGCCCACCGCGATAGTTCTATAGCCCTTAGATGCAAGCAACTCAACCATATTATTAATGTCAATGATTTCATTATCTGATAAATCAGTCATTTCAATTAAGATCTGTGCCGCCCCTTTTATGACGGTGAAACGCTCATTACCTTTCTCAATAAGCCCTTCAGTACGTTTTCTCACCGGGTCAAAGGGTATATATTCAAGTTGCTTAAAAGCAGATAAATCTAAATCAGTGAAATATTCATCAATATAATGAAAAATCGCATAATCAATCGGATCAGAATTTTCAAGTTTCGATGCCAGCCCTGCCACCAAAAACAACTCTTCTTCGGTAAACCCATTCAACGTTATGGGGTCTTTAACCTGCATCTGATTCTTGGTCAATGTGCCGGTTTTATCAGTACAAAATATATCTACGCCAGCCAATTCTTCTATAGCCGTTAATTTAGATACAATGGCATGATGACGTGCTAAATTCATTGCACCTACGGCCATGGTGACTGATAACACTGCAGGTAAGGCTACGGGTATTGCTGCCACCGTAAGCACCATGGCAAAACGTGCTATTTCAATAAAGTTTTCATGGCGGAATAACGACACCATGATGACTAATAAGACTAAAGCGATCGTAATTAAGATTAAAAAGTTGCCAATCTTAATCATCATTGTTTGAAAGTGACTACGTTCTTCTAATCCAGCTTGTGAAACTAACGACACTACATTTTGAAAGTTGGTATTAGCAGCAGTATTAATCACAATAGCCAACATTTCACCTTGCTTAATGATGGTGTTAGCATAAGCAATATCTTGTATTTTTTTACTCACAGGCAATGATTCACCCGTTAAACTGGATTGATCAATCAGTAAATAATTACCACTGACTAATTGCACATCGGCTGACACAATATCTCCGATTTGGAGTTTAATAATATCGCCAGGGACTAATTCACGAGAAGGCACATGAATATAGTGACCATCTCGTAAAACAATAACCACTCGGGTCAGTGTTTGTTTTCTGTCTCTTATACACATCTGACGCTGCCGACGATCTACTCTGTG
>CAJXPP010000221.1 GCA_913058195.1 uncultured Gammaproteobacteria bacterium
TACGAGATCATGCCTAGTCTCGTGGGCTCGGAGATGTGTATAAGAGACAGTTCGTTTACAATCCAGTCGCCATCTTGTTTTTCGGCAACACGGGCAGTACCGTTATCTAACATAGCTAATGCTGCATCGACAGCATTTTTAACATTTGCTTCAGCATTAGCTGGCGTAATGTCTGCACGGCGTTCAAATGCTTCTTCAATAATTTGTTGGATATCGCTCATTTTCAAATTTCTCCAGTTGGAATTTTATAAGTGTTCAATAAGGTGTTTAATACGGTGTGCGGCTTCAACACATTCTTCAAGCGGTGCTACAAGCGCCATACGAATTCTATTTTGGCCAGGATTACCATTTTCTGTATCACGCGCTAAGAAACTACCCGGTAAGACGGTGATATTTTGCTCATCAAATAAACGACGAGTAAATTCAGTATCACTAATAGGTGTTTCAGCCCATAGATAAAAGCTAGCCTCTGGCAAGCTGACATTCATGATCGGCGATAGTATTTCTAATACCGCATTAAATTTTTCAGTATATAACTTACGGTTATATGCCACATGGTCTTCATCATTCCATGCTGCAAGAGAAGCGGATTGGGTCGATGGTGGCATCGCGCAACCATGGTAAGTACGGTAACGTAAAAAGTCTTTTAATATCTTAGCATCACCCGCTACGAAACCTGATCGTAAGCCGGGGGCATTCGAACGTTTAGATAAGCTATGAAATACCACACATCGGCTTAAATTCGTATGACCTGCTGCTACAGCAGCTTCTAGCAAGCCGATAGGGGCATCACTGCCTTCAGGATATATTTCTGAATAACATTCATCTGATGCAATCACAAAATCGTATTTATGAGCTAACTCAATTAACAAGCTTAATGTTTCTTGGTTAATGACAGCGCCAGTTGGGTTGCCTGGGCTGCATAAATACAATAACTGACAGCGTTGCCAAATATCAGCCGGGACACTAGCAAAATCTGGGATAAAACTATTATCAGTGTCACAATTTAAAAAGTACGGCTCTGCGCCAGCTAAAATCGCCGCACCTTCATAAATTTGATAGAAGGGGTTTGGCATTACAACTAACGGAGCATCTTGAGTGCGATCAACAATAGCTTGTGCAAAGGAAAATAAAGCTTCACGAGTACCGTTGACGGGTAATACTTGAGTTGCAAAATCAATATTGCCATTGAGCTTAAAGCGACGATCTAACCATTGGCCAATTGCTTGGCGTAATTCCAATCTGCCTGCTGTAGTAGGGTAGCTCGATAAACCGTGTAAGTGCTCTATGACTGCTTCAGTAATAAAGCCCGGAGTCGGGTGCTTCGGTTCACCAATCGATAAAGCAATATGAGCCAGTTCCTTTGGCGGTGTACATCCTGATTTTAGTTCAGCCAGCTTTTCGAATGGGTAGGGATGTAAAAGGGATAAATCTGGGTTCATAACAATTTTAAGGTTGGGAAAATCCGACTATTATAGCGGGTTATAGCTCAGTTACGAAAAACTCTATCGATACAGACAAAGTAAACTTTCCTTAATTGCCTTTCAGGACATGGTATAAAGCTCCATCATGATGACAAAATTTATTTCAGAAAATCATTTAGCGACATTGAGTCTGCTTTTTTCAGCGAGTATGTGGGGCCTTATTTGGTATCCATTACGATTGTTGGATGAAGCGGGTATGTCGGCCGTATGGGCTTCTCTTGTGATGTATTTGGCAGCCGGATTAGCTGTACTACCTTTTATGATTAAACAGAGATTCTTTGGTCACATTTCAACGGATTTAATTTGGCTAGGGATCGCCGCAGGGATTACCAATGTAGCTTTCTTGACCGCGCTTATTGAAGGCGAAATCATGCGAGTAATGTTGTTATTCTATTTATCTCCTATTTGGTCAGTGTTATTAGGGCGCTGGTGGTTGGGAGAAAAGTTGTCACCTATAGCCATTATTATGTTTTGTCTAGCGATGTTGGGATCGCTGATTATGTTATGGAATCCTGATATTGGTTGGCCATGGCCTACAGGACTGGGTGACTGGCTAGCCTTAATTGGTAGTATCGCCTTTTCAGTGAATAATGTTCTAGCACGAAAATTAGGTGATGTGTCAATGACGCATAAAGTCGGTTCAATATGGTGGGGAGCCGTAATCATCTCGGCATTAGTACTGATACTTCAGCAGTCTTCTATACCAATAGTAAATGAAATAGTATGGCTATCAGCTGCGGCAATGGGCATATTTGGCATGATCGCTATGAACATTGCTGTGTTATATGGTTTGGCAAAAATGCCGGTATATAGATCAGCTGTGATTATGTTGTTTGAATTAATAGTAGCGGCTATTGCTGCATGGTTTCTAACCAATGAAGTGTTGTCTGTTTCTGAATGGATTGGTGGGCTACTTATTATCTCAGCTGGCTATGGCGTAGCTAGAGCTGAGCAAGTATGACGACACTATAAATATTTCATAAAAATAATTAAAATATCATACAATTATTTAATTAGATTAATAGACATAGTTTTCATAAGGTAAAAAATGTAATGATAAAATCAATTGCTCATGCCAGTTTTCTAGTTGAGGATGTACAGCGCTCACTGGAGTTCTATTGTGGCGTATTAGGCATTAAACTGAATACAAGTCGTCCTAACTTTCCTTTTGAAGGTGCGTGGTTAGATCTTGGTGATAGTGGCCAACAACTACACCTTATGCAGTTGCCAAATCCTGATACTCAAGAGGGTAGACCTGAACATGGCGGAAAAGATAAGCATATTGCTTTAGTTGTTGATGATATAGATGCCTTAGAAGGTAGACTCGAAGCAGCAAATATTACTTTTTCTCGCAGTAAATCTGGTCGCGCTGCTTTCTTCTGTCGTGATTTAGATGGTAATGCTTTAGAGTTTGCCGAAGACTTCACGCCTGCGAAATCTTGAACTCATTAGTTAGGATAAATCGGCTTTCAGTAACTTACAGAGTTACTCACATTATCTGTGGATAACTCTGTGGTTAACTTCTGCAAAAAACGCTAAGTCATTCTTCCTTAACAGTTGCCCTTAGAATGGTTAAAAAGTAACCGATAGTTCAAATTCCATATATATCAGTCACTTAGCTGTCATCTTTTCAATATCAATGACTTAGAGCAGTTACTTGTTACACTTTAGTAACAAGCATAATTAAAAGTGAATAACTTTCATTCTGTCAAGATGAAATTGTAGAAAATTTTGATTTTTATTCTAACAATCTCGACGACTTTATATTCCTTGCTATAGGTGGATTTAGAGGGATAAAACGCAAGTTTTTAGTGTTGATAGTGACACTTTCAATGACTTAGGAACTTACACACATTATCTGTGGATAACTCTGTGGTTAAAGACGGTGAAAGTCGCTAAGTGATTCTTATATAACAAGCAATTTGAAATTGGTTAAAAAACACACAATATTCATAATATTATATATATCAATATGTTATGGTATTTTTTAGTGGAGGAATAAATTAACTTACAACATTGTGACTGTTTAACTGTAACCAGGCCTAAAAGTGAATAACTTCTGTATTGTCAAGAAAAATAAGCCTTATATTGAGCTGCTTTATGATTGACGGAATTTCCATGTAGGTTGCTTGCGTGTATCAATTATATTGTGGTCTATAAGCCACTGATAAGCATCCTCCGCATCATTTTCAAACCATGCTTTAGCACTGCCAAGACGAAAGGTATAACCCCAGCGATCCATATCAACCATCATTCGTTCCATTCCAACGTGTGGTAAATGATCGGCTAACAGGATTTGGAGATAACATACGCCATTTTCTTCATCATAATCACCTTCGGCATCGGTATTGAGTTTAGAGCGCCGAGCAATATCCATACAGATATAATGCCCTGCTTCGTGCAAGGCCGAGTGAATAGGCGTGTCGTGACGTAATAATAGTTTATTTCCTATTAATCCTGCTTCACGCTCGCCGAAAAAACTACCTGAAATTGCAGAATCCTCAGCAACTGTTTGTATTTCTGTCTCTTATACACATCTGACGCTGCCGACGATCTACT